>NZ_JACSJK010000002.1:300000-531605 GCF_018617035.1 Exiguobacterium sp. s140 | reverse complement strand
CATCCCAAAACCTTAAAAACCCCTTATCTACCACGTACTTTTCAAGCTTACTTTTCAATTATCTCCAACCACGCCACCGTCTCCACATGCGCCGTATGCGGGAACATGTCGACCGGTGTCACTTCCATCAAGCGATAACCTCGGTCGGCGAGGTAACGCATATCGCGCGCCTGCGTCGCGACGTTACACGAGACGTATACGATTCGCTTCGGTCCCATCTCGACCATCGTCTCAAGGAACGATTCGGCACATCCTTTACGTGGTGGGTCGACAACGATGACGTCCGGGTTTACGCCCTCTTTCTTCCACTCTGGAAGCACATCTTCCGCTGCGCCACATGCGTACGTCACATTGTCGATCTCATTGACAAGCGCATTCTGTTTCGCATCCTCAATCGCTTCCGGAACGACTTCAACACCATACACGTGTGCCGCTTTCCGAGCGAGGAAAAGGCTGATCGTCCCGATTCCGCAATAGGCATCGACGACTTGTTCCGTACCTGACAGTTGTGCGTACTCCAGCGCTTTCCCGTACAACTTCTCCGTTTGGACCGGGTTGACTTGGAAGAACGAGTGCGGAGAAATCGTGAACGTGAGGCCTGCGATTTTGTCCTCAATCGTCTCATGACCATAAAGCAACTTGTTCGTCGCTCCGAGGATGACGTTCGTCTTGTCCGGGTTGACGTTTTGCATGATCGACGTCACGTCTGGGAGACGCTCGACGATATCGGCGACGATTTCATTCACGCCTTTTAATTTCGGCGTCTTCGTGATGAGGACGATCATCAGTTCACCCGAATGGTACCCGTAACGGACCATGACGTGACGGATGACCCCACGTCCTGTCTTCTCGTCATACGCCGGCACACCGCGAGCATCCAACACATCACGGACGACTTGGATTGCCTTGTCATTACGCTTATCTTGAATCAAACATTCGCTCATCTCGACGATGTCATGCGAACGAGGACGATAGAAGCCTGAAACGAGACGGTCTCCTTCTTGTTTGAACGGGACTTGTGCCTTGTTGCGGTAGCGCCAAGGTTCTGGCATGCCAATCGTGTCATGGACCGGCACGTCGAACTGCCCGATACGCTTGAGCGCATCGACGACACGTTCTCGTTTCTGGCGAAGTTGTCCTTCATAACTGAAGTGTTGCAGCTGACAGCCGCCACACTGATAAAAAATCGGGCACGGTGGCTCGACGCGGTCGGCGCTCGCTTCTTTCACGTTCAACAATCGGGCGAACCCATACTGCTTGTTCGTCTTCGTCACGACGATTTCGACCGTCTCACCCGGTAACGCGTTCGGGACGAACAGCGTATAGCCGTCGACACGTGCCACACCCGCCCCTTCATGGGTCAAGTCGTGGACGTGGACATCGAGACGATCATTCTTTTTCACTGGTAGCATACGAATGCTCCTTCCATTGCAAATAGGAATGACTGATGTCGTCATTCCTATCTTTTCACTCTGCTTTATCGAGCGAAACATTGAACAATTGCTTGATCATCTGTTCGCGTTCATATTGTGCGTTCAAATCTTCCATCTCGCGGATTCGGGCGTTCGGCGCGAGCACCGTCAAGTGACGGAACAAGTTCCGTATCTCACCTGTGCACTCCCCGCCATACTCGCCGTCGATGTTGAGACTCATCGGCTCGGTCGTCTTCATCCGGACGCGGCTCGTCTTCACGTGCTCGACGAGTGAGCTGGATAAGTGCTCACCCCGGAGGAGAAGGCGGACGACGTGGATGAATTCGAACAAGTTACATTTCCGCAAAATGAACAGGTCGAACAACCCGTCATTCAACGACGCGTGTGGTGAGATTTTTTCAAATCCACCGACCGAGTTCGAGTTCGATGTGAGGAAGACCATGACCTCGCCTTGGAACGTTCCTTCATCGTGTTCGAGCTCGATGTACGTCGGTTTGATGAGAGGCAGTTTCTCCATTCCCTTCACGTAATAGGCGAGCTGTCCGAGTGCTGTCTTCAACTTCGATGGCACTTCATACGAGAGCTCGGTCATGATGCCGCCACCGGCGATATTGATGAAATAGTGGATGTCACCTGTCTCGCCTTCGATTTCCCCGAGGTCGACCGGCATCTCGAATCCGTCACAGATGACGTCGAGTGCACCGACGACGCTCAGTGGAATCCGCATCGCCCGGGCGAAATCGTTCGTCGTTCCGACCGGAATGAGTCCGATTGTCGGACGGTTCTCAAGCGGTGCGAGCCCAGAGATGACTTCGTTCAATGTCCCGTCTCCACCTGCGGCGATGATGAGGTCGAACTCGGCCGCTGAGGCCCGTTTTGCTTCGAGCGTGGCATCACCAATCGCTTTCGTCGCATACGTCGACGTCTCATAACCCGCATCCTCGAGGCGGTTCAAAATGTACGGGAGTTCCCGTTTGATCACTTCTTTACCAGATGTCGGGTTATAAATGACCCGCGCACGTTTCCGTTGCATATTGATTCTCTCCCCTATGCTCAACTCGAGCGAAAAGCGAGACACAAGTGTCTCGCCGCCTGCTTAGCGTTTCGCGATCTCTTCGTGGAACAAGCCATCGAGGAGTGCCGGGTTCGCCATCCCTTTCGTCTGTTTCATGATTTGGCCGATGATGAAGCCTTTCGCACGGTCTTTCCCGTTCTTGAAGTCTTCGATCATTTGCGGATGCGCCTCGAACAATTCGAGGATGTAGCCACGGAGCAAGTTCTCGTCCGAGATTTGGGCGAGTCCGTTCGCTTCCACATACGCTTTCGGATCAGCGCCTTCTTCCATCATCGCCGTGAAGACACGCTTCGCGATTTTCGATGAAATCGTCCCTTCTGCGATCAAGCGGATGAGCTCAGCGAGTGATTCCGGTGTCAACTTCATCGTCTCGACCGTTTCATCCGACTTGTTCAAGTGACCGAGCACTTCACCCATGAGCCAGTTCGCTGCCGCTTTCGGCTCCGCACCGGCCGCTGTCGTCGCTTCGAAGAAGTCCGAGAACTCACGCGTTGACGTGAGGGCTTTTGCGTCGTATGCCGAGAGACCGTATTGGCTCATGTAGCGTTCACGACGAGCTGCCGGCATCTCTGGAATCGTCGCGCGGATGCGCTCTTTCCATGCCTCATCGATTTCGAGACGGACGAGGTCCGGTTCTGGGAAGTAACGGTAGTCCGCTGCCCCTTCTTTGACACGCATGAGAATCGTCTTTTTCGCCGCTTCGTCGTAACGGAGCGTCTCTTGACGCATGACGCCACCTGAAAGAAGCAATTTGCGATGACGCGTCTCTTCATAGTCGAGTGCCTTTAAGACGTTTGAGAACGAGTTCAAGTTCTTGAGCTCTGTCTTCGTACCGAACTTCTCCTGTCCGAATGGACGGACCGAGATGTTACAGTCACAGCGAAGTGACCCTTCTTCCATCTTGACGTCCGAGACGCCAGCGAACGAGAGGACTTCTTTCAAACGTTCGAGATACGCGACCGCATCTTTCGGTGAGCGCATGTCCGCTTCACTGACAATCTCGATGAGTGGTGAACCGGTCCGGTTGAAGTCGACGACCGAGTGCTTCTCGCCCGTGTGGTTCATCTTCCCGGCATCTTCTTCCAAGTGCACGCGCTCGATGCGGAATCGTTTCATCTCTCCGTCGACTTCGACGTCGACGTGACCGTTTGAACCGATCGGCTTATCAAACTGCGAGATTTGATACGCTTTCGGCGTGTCAGGGTAGAAGTAGTTCTTGCGGTCGAACTTCGTATCTGTCGCAATCTCACAGTTGAGTGCCATTGCCGCTTTGATGGCGAGGTTGACCGCTTCTTCGTTCAATTTAGGCAAGACGCCCGGGTGTCCGAGACAAATCGGACACGTCTGTGTATTCGTTTCGGCACCGTAAGTGCGTGAGCAGCCACACCAAATCTTCGACTTCGTGCTCAGCTCGGCGTGCACCTCGATCCCGATGATCGTTTCAAAGTTCATCGTACGTCCTCCTTAGAGCTGTGGCATCTTGAAACCGCCGTTTGCTTGTTCAAAAGCATGGGCCACGCGGTAAAGTGTTGATTCGGTAAAGTGATTTCCGATAATTTGAAGACCGACCGGAAGTCCTTCCGAGAGACCTGCCGGGACCGAGATGGCCGGGATACCCGTCAAGTTAACCGGAATTGTCATGATATCGTTTGCGTACATCGTGAGCGGATCTTCGAGCTGTTCACCGAGTTTGAATGCCGTTGTCGGTGCAGTTGGTCCAATAATTGCATCATAATCTTTAAAGACGCGTTCAAACTCTTGAATCATGATTGTCCGGGCTTGTTGCGCTTTCTTATAGAACGCATCATAGTACCCTGAGCTAAGCGCATACGTTCCGAGCATGATTCGGCGTTTGACCTCGTCTCCAAACCCTTGTTCACGTGAGTACGTAAACACTTCGTCGAGCGTGTCTGCTTCGGCGCGACGTCCATAACGGATGCCATCGAAACGAGCCAAATTTGAAGAAGCTTCTGAAGACGCAAGCAAATAATATGTTGGGAGGGCAAACTTCACAGACGGAATTGATACCTTTTCGACCGTGGCACCAAGAGACTTGAGTGTTTCCACCGCTTGCTCGATTTGGGCACGGACTCCGTCCGATACGCCATCAGACATGAACTCTTCTGGGTAAGCGAACTTCATGCCGTTGATATCGCCATCAAGAGCTTTCGTATAATCTGGGATTTCGACTGATGATGACGTAGCATCCATCTCGCAATGACCCGCAATCGTATTCAATAAGTAAGCATTGTCTTCGACCGTGCGCGTGAGCGGGCCGATTTGGTCGAGTGACGACGCGAAGGCGACGAGACCGAAACGTGAGACAAGACCGTATGTCGGCTTCATCCCGACGACACCGCAATATGCGGCTGGTTGACGAATCGAACCACCCGTATCCGAACCGAGGCTGAAGAGGACTTGCCCAGCTGCGACCGATGCCGCTGAACCGCCTGAAGAACCTCCTGGTACACGAGTCGGGTCCCATGGGTTACGGACAGGCTTGAACGCTGAGTTCTCGTTTGATGAACCCATCGCGAACTCGTCCATGTTCAACTTCCCGATTGTGACGGCACCGGCGTCATGAAGACGCTCGACGACCGTCGCATCGTGTGCCGGGACGAAGTTCTCAAGGAACGTCGAGGCACATGTCGTCCGCATCCCTTTTGTGACGATGTTGTCTTTCACACCGATTGGCATGCCGAAGAGCGGGTTGTCTGACGTCTTTGCGAGCTCATCCATGCGCTTCGCTTGCTCGAACGCATCCTCATTGAGCGTCAAAAACGCACCGATTTGATCATCCGTCGCTTCGATGCGGTCGAACGACTCTTTGACGAGGTCCGTGACCGTGACTTCGCCTTCTTTTAATAACGTATGCAGTTTCGCTACACCGTGGTCAAATAAACTCATGAAAGGCCTCCTTACTCAAAGACCGCAGGGACACGGACTTGACCGTTCTCCCAGTCAGGTGCCATCCGTTCGACTTCCTCACGTGGAAGCGATGGACGGACCTCGTCTTTGCGTAGTACGTTTTTCAAATCTAGGGCATGGGTCGTCGGTTCGACGCCCGTTGTATCCAGCTCATCGAGTTGCTCGGCGAACTCGAGAATTTTTGTCAATTGCTCCGTGAAGTGCGTCACTTCTTCATCCGTGATCGCAAGTCGGGCAAGTCCGGCGACGTGCCGAACTTCAGCTTCTGTAATACGAGCCAAAATTCCCACCTCCAACAGTTTTCAATACATCGTTCATTATCATACCACTTTTTCATAAGACAAAAAAGGAAATCTATCTTGTGAGAAAATGTCTCCTTTTTGAGAAACTAGGGAAATCTTCTCCGAATATTGACCCGCTTTCGAAATCAGCTATACGGTCGATGTGCGATTCTGATTATGCTAATGGTAGAAAAGATTCGTAAGGAGGAATCGTATGTCGATTCGGAATAAACTCATCACTGCGTTTAGCATCATGTTTGTGCTACTTCTTGGTGTAAGTGGTTACTCTTGGTATGCCTTGAACGCATCAAAAGCAGCTCAAGAAGACATGACCGTTTCCTGGGTGCCAGGCATAGACCAGATTCATCAAGTCGATAAGCAATTGCTTGAAATTCGTCGTCATTTGATTCGTCACGCCCTCGTGGATGACGCGGTGACGAAACAAAACATCGAACGGGACATTCAAGCATCTGTCGCCATTTTGCAACAACGGATGGACAGCTATGAAGCGACTGTTGTCATGGAAGAAAATCAACAGCTCTTCGATGAAGCCCGTGCGAATTGGGATAACTTCCAAACGGTCATGAATGAACTCATTCGTATTTCAAATGAAGACGGTACAGAGGCCGCAGAAGCGTACATTCGCGATACGGTAACCGCAAGTGCCGATACGCTTTCGAACTCTCTCGGTCTTCTCGTCAACTTGAACCGCGAAGCGATTCAATCGGACACCGCCGCAGCAGCTAAGATGTTTGAGCAAGTTCAGTTGACGCTCTTCATCGTGCTTGGTGTCGCGGCTGTCATGACGATCCTCATGATGCTCTTCATCTTCCGCTCCATCTTTGAACCACTCAAAGAGTTCAAGACGAAGATGCACGAACTCGCCACGAGCGATGGCGATTTGACGACATCCATTCCTGTGAAGCGCCGTGACGAGTTCGCCGGACTCGCACGTGACTTCAACCAGTTCATTACCAACTTGCGTCAGTTGATTCTTCAAGTGAACGACGTGACGACCGGCGTGACGCAACAATCGACCCATATGTATGAAGAGTTGAAAGAGCTCGACACGTATATGACGACGACCGCTGCGACGACAGAAGACTTGACCGCCGGTATGCAACAGACGGCCGCAAGCGCGCAAGAGATGAACGCTTCCGCCTCGGATATGGAGCGGACGATTCATCACATCGTGACGATGGCCGATGAGCGGAAAACCGAAGCGAGACAAATCGATGAGCGTGCCCTCTCCCTCAAGTCACACGCAGTGGAGGCGAAAGAGAACGCCATCAGCGTCCTTCAGTCGACGCGCACGAACTTAGAGAAAGCGATGCAAGATGCGAAAGCCGTCCGTGAGATCGCGACGCTCACGAACGACATCCTCGACATCGCCGCGCAGACGAACCTCTTGTCACTCAATGCCTCGATTGAAGCGGCTCGTGCCGGAGAGGCCGGACGCGGATTCGCCGTCGTCGCCGACGAGATTCGAAAACTCGCCGAGACGAGCCGGGCGACCGTCGAACGAATTCAAGTCATCTCGACGACCGTCCTTCATTCGGTCGATCATTTGAACGAGAGTTCTGGACAGATGCTCCACTTCCTCGACACGAACGTCTTGAAAGATTATGACCAACTTGAAGAGGCAGCCGGACAATATAGCGAGGACGCAGGTCGCTTTGAAACGACTGCGACCGAATTTGCCGCCGCTGCCGGGGAGCTCGAACAATTGACGTCGAACATGATTGGTGTCATCCAAGACGTCGCGACGACCGTCAACAACGGGGCGCTCGGTACGCAAGAAATCGCTGAAAAAGTGACGATGTCCGTCGAACGTTTCGCCGAGTTGAACCATGCGACGGAACAGTCGCAACAAAAGATGGAAGAACTCGATTCACTGATTCGCCAGTTCAAGGTATGACAAAAACCCGCCGACACGCGCTGTCCGGCGGGTTTTCTCGTAAAGCGGCAGAGGACTGCCGTTCTTTTTCCGTTCGAGTTCGAATCGTTTTGTCTCGGCGACGACCACACCTGAGAGGAACAAGAGTCCAATCAAGTTCGGGATGGCCATGAGACCGTTGAACACATCCGAGATCGACCAGATCAAATTCAAGTTCGTCGTCATCGCACCGAGTCCCGCGACTAAAATATAGAGGACACGAAAACATCATGAACGGGACGAAGAGTCCGACGACTTTTCTGATCGATTTGACACCACCTATGATGACGAATGCCGTGACCGCCATCATGACGATCCCTGTCACAACCATCGGGACGCTGAACGAGTTATTCAAGGCGAGACGGAATAGCAAGCGAAGGGAGACCCAGCAGCGACCGAGTCGCGATGCGGCTCACTGCTTGCCCCTAGGAAAGCGATCCGTGCCTAGCTTGGACACAAAAAAGACTGTAGACCCATGCGTTGTCTACAGTCTGAAACCGTTCATGACCTTTCCTTCAGTTTCTCGTTTTACGAACGAATGGCAGCCACGACTTCTTCGACGTGACCTTTCACTTTGACGTTGCGCCACTCTTGTTCGATATAGCCGTCCTCGTTGATCAAGAAAGTCGAACGGACGATGCCGTAATATTCTTTCCCGTAATTTTTCTTCAACTGCCAGACGCCGTAAAGCTCGGACACTTCATGTTCCTCGTCCACGAGTAAATCAAATGGGAGGTCATTCTTGGCGATAAAGTTTTGATGTTTCTTTTGACTGTCGGCCGATACCCCAAGGACGACCGCGCCTTCCATCTTCGGCAACGCATCGCGGAAATCGCATGCCTCGGTCGTGCAACCAGGTGTCGAATCTCGAGGATAGAAGTATAAGACGACTTTCTTGCCGAGATAGTCCTTTAATGAAACCATCTCTCCGTTTTGGTTCGGTAATGAAAATGTTGGTGCGAGCATCTGCTGTTCCTCCTTAGCCAAACGATGGGTCGACAAGTTGTTCGTCATAGCCATCGATCGCTTCTTCTAATTTTGTCTTTAATGGGTCAAGCACTTCGATATACTCGACTGGATCTTCCGTTGCAGCCGCTTTTCGGAGCGTCTCCTCGTTATCGGTGTACCACGTCTCATACGCTTTGAAATAGTCTGTCATGATGGTTTGGTTCTCCTCGACCGTCAACGTCTCCGCCATGAGCAGGAAGACGTTATTGTCTGCCTCGAGCGCCATATAGTCCGTCTGTGCGTTGACTTGGTCATAGATCGGACCAGCCTCATCTTCTGGAATCTCGGCGAGACGGGCGTTCGCTTCGGCATTCACTCCGTACTCGTTCGCCTGGACACCGATGAGTAACTCTCCGACCTCGGCAATCACGTCTTTTGGTAAAGCGGCCGGTGTGATGACGAGTGACCACTCATCCCCTTCCTTCACAGCGATTTTACTGAGTCGGTTCGGGAGCGGGTTCCCTTCTTCATCGATCATCTCATGGACAAGGAACGCCACGTCTTCCTCTTCGTTGACCCAGCTCTTATAAATCTCACCAGGAGACAATTGACGGGTGACGGCACCAGTCGCCGGAATCTCTGTCAACCGGCCAGCATAATCAATTGAGGCAAGTGCCTCAGCGTCTCCAGACTCAAGTGCCGTTTGATAGTTTGCGTACACGTTCGTGACAGCGTCCGGCAATGCGCGGTCTGTCTCTTCTACCACCGTCTCTTCCTCGTTCCCACATGCTCCGAGCATGAAGACGAGGAGTAGCGGAATGAACCATTTTTTCATGTTGTTCGTCCTTTCTAAAGCCGTGTTCTCCCCCATCCTATCACGTCTCGATTTCTTGCTCCAATGCCATGTGTTTCTGGAAAATTGTTTCACTAGGATTTCTACGATAATTTCGATACAATACAGACGTAAGCGCTTTAACGCTCAACATCACTTTAAGGGGGAACGAGAATGATTCCATACAAACATGAACCATTCACAGACTTTACACAAAAAGAGAATGCCGAAGCAATCCAAGCGGCAATCGAGAAAGTGAACGGTGAGCTCGGGAAAGACTATCCGCTCGTAATTGGTGGGGAAAAGGTTACGACGGAAGGTAAAATCACGTCTTACAACCCGGCTAACAAAGAAGAAGTGATCGGTCGCGTGTCAAAAGCGAACCAAGAGCTCGCAGAACGTGCGATGCAAGAAGCAATCACAGCATTTGACTCATGGCGCCATGTCGACCCGGCTGTCCGCGCCGACGTCTTGTTCAAAGCAGCGAACATCGTCCGCAAACGGAAGCACGAGTTCTCGGCTTACCTCGTCAAAGAAGCGGGTAAACCGTGGAACGAGGCAGATGCGGATACAGCGGAAGCAATCGACTTCATGGAATATTATGCACGTCAAATGCTCGAGCTCAAACCAGGCAAGAAAGTGGAGAGCCGCCCAGGCGAATACAACCGGTATGACTACATCCCACTCGGGGTCGGGATCGTCATCAGCCCATGGAACTTCCCATTCGCAATCATGGCCGGTACTGCAGTTGCGGCCATCGTCGCCGGTAACACAATTCTCTTAAAACCAGCTTCGACGACGCCGATCGTCGCTGCGAAATTCGTCGAAGTGATGGAAGAGGCAGGTCTTCCAAAAGGCGTGCTCAACTTCATCCCGGGACCGGGTGCAGAAGTCGGGGACTATCTCGTCGATCATCCGAAAACACGCTTCATCAGCTTCACAGGATCGCGTGATGTCGGACTCCGCATCAACGAACGTGCGTCTAAATTGAACGAAGGTCAAATTTGGCTCAAACGCGTGATCGCGGAGATGGGTGGAAAAGATACGATCGTCGTCGACGAATCAGCCGACCTCGAGCTCGCTGCACAATCGATCGTGAAATCGGCATTCGGTTTCTCTGGTCAGAAATGTTCGGCTTGTTCACGTGCCGTCATCGTCGACAGCGTGTATGATACGGTACTTGACCGTGTCGTCGAACTCACGAACGAACTCTCTGTCGGAAACACAGAGAAGAACGAACACTTCATGGGACCAGTCATCGATGCATCGGCCTTCAAGAAGATCACATCGTACTTCGATGTCGCAAAAGAAGAAGGACGCATCGTCGCAGGTGGGAAAGCAGACGATTCAACAGGCTACTTCATCGAGCCGACTGTCGTCGCAGACGTCGACCCGAAAGCACGCCTCATGCAAGAAGAGATTTTCGGACCAATCGTCGCCTTCACGAAAGCGAAAGACTTCAAAGAAGCAATCGATATCGCGAACAACACAGAATACGGCTTGACAGGGGCGGTCCTCACACGTGACCGTATGAATCAAGAATACGCTCGCCAAAACTTCCACGTTGGGAACCTCTACTTCAACCGTGGTTGCACAGGCGCAATCGTCGGCTATCAGCCGTTCGGTGGATTCAACATGTCAGGTACGGATTCAAAAGCAGGTGGCCCGGATTACATCCAACTCCACATGCAAGCGAAAACAACATCTGAAACGTACTAATCAAAAAGGAGATGCTCCCCGAGGGGACGTCTCCTTTTTAGTGCGCTTTAAATGTCTGATCGAACATGGTGACGATTCGAGCCGTAAGCGGGATGTCCTCTCCTTTTCAGTCCTTGGTTGTACCCCGTTCCGTCCCAACGTTTGTGATGATACAGTGTGATGGGATAGGCCATTTGAATGAAGTAATTCTGAGGGACTGTGTTTGTAAATCCTTCAACATTTCGCCGTCGACACGCACATGGTCGCGCATGAACACCCATTCCTGGTCGGACAGATCCATTTGAAAAACCGGGTGGTCGCCACCCGGTTTTGATTAGACTTGCTTTAACAGATTGGCCATCTCGATGGCAGAAGTCGCCGCTTCCCACCCTTTGTTGCCTGCTTTTGTTCCTGCACGCTCAATCGCCTGTTCAATCGTCTCCGTCGTCAACACACCAAAGATGACAGGGACTTCGGATTGATAGCTCGCCTGGGCGATCCCTTTTGCCGCTTCGTTACAGACGTAATCAAAATGCGGGGTCGCACCACGAATGACGGCTCCGAGCGTGATGACCGCGTCGTATTGTTTGCTCATCGCCATTTTTTTCGCGACGAGCGGAAGCTCAAATGCTCCTGGGACGAAAGCGAGCGACACATCCTCTCCCTTCACTCCATGACGTTTCAAGGCATCCTTCGCCCCGTCAAGCAGACGCATCGTGATCAAGTCGTTGAACCGTCCGACGACGATTCCAATCTTTAAGCCTTCTCCAACTAAGTTTCCTTCAAATGTATAGGTCATGTCCATGTTCCTCCAATATGATTCATTTTGAGTTGTTTCGTCAGGCGATACGATTCGTTCGCTTCATGCGCACCGACATGAATCGGAACGCGTTCGACGACTGTGATGCCACATGATTCCAAGGCATCGACTTTATCGGGGTTGTTCGTCATGAGCTGGACACGGGTGACGCCAAGATCACGAAGCATCGCCGCGCTCACCCGATAGTCCCGAAGGTCCGGATGAAACCCTAGTGCCACGTTCGCCTCGACCGTATCCAATCCATTCTCTTGAAGGGCGTACGCCTTCAGTTTGTTCAACAGTCCGATGCCTCGCCCTTCTTGACGCATATAGAGCACGATGCCCGATTCCTGCTCGATTCGTGCCATCGCCGTGTCCAGTTGCGGACCGCAATCACATCGGAACGAACCGAAGACGTCACCGGTCAGACATTCGGAGTGAATGCGAACGAGCGGGACCTCCTCAAGTGTCTCCGTCACGAGCGCCACATGCTCTTCACGGTCCATTCGATTCTCATACCCTATCATGCGAAACGTTCCTTTTGAGGAAGGTAGGGACACGTCCGCAACACGTGTGACGAGGTTCTCCTCCATATATCGGACTAACGCTTCGATAGTGATGAATGCCAACCCGTGGCGTTCAGCGACTTGTACCAAATCAGGTACGCGTGCCATCTCCCCGTCCTCTCGAATGATTTCACAGATGACCGCGACCGGCTCACTTCCTGCGAGTCGCGCCAGGTCGACAGACGCTTCGGTATGACCTCGGCGAACGGAGACGCCTCCCTTTTTCGCAATGAGCGGGAACAGATGTCCCGGACGTTGAAAATCGGATGGACGGGACGATGGGTTCGCTAACTCACGAACGGTGTGAGACCGTTCACTCGCCGAGATGCCAGTCGTCGAATCGATATGGTCGACACTGACCGTGAAGGCGGTACCGTGTGGGTCTGTACTGTTCGTCACCATCGGCGCGAGGTCGAGACGAACCGCCACTTCTTCTGCGATGGCGCTACAGACGAGCCCTTTCCCTTCCGTGATCAAAAAGTTCATCGTTTCCGGTGTCACCTTGTCACCGAGTACGACAAAGTCCCCTTCATTCTCACGGTCCTCGTCATCCACGACGACGATGGGACGCCCTCGTCTCAGTTCCTCAATCGCTCGTTCAATCGAATCAAACATTACCATCCCGCCTTTCCATATCCTTGTTCTGCCAAGGACTCGAGCGTCATCTTCGACTGCCCGACGACCTTTTCCATATATTTTGCCAACAGATCACATTCTAAATTGACTACATCACCCGTCTGTTTCATCCCAAGCACGGTCTCGCTGTATGTGTGTGGAATCAAGGACAAGGTAAACCCACGCTCTGACACGTCAAACACGGTCAAACTCGTCCCATCTACACATATCGAACCTTTCGGGACGATGTAGGAAAGGAGCGCACGATCACATTGGATGTCGATATAGACGGCATTCGCGAGCGGTCGTTTCTTCGTGATGCGCCCGACCCCGTCGACATGTCCGGATACGAAATGTCCACCAAACCGTCCGTTCGCCGGCATCGCCCGTTCGAGATTGACTTGTGTTCCCGGCTTGACCCCATCTAGGCTCGACGCCTTCAACGTTTCTGGCATGACATCGACAGAGAACGTCGCATCATCGAACGTCGTCACCGTGAGGCAGATCCCATTCACGGCAATGCTGTCCCCGAGCTTCACATCCTCAAGCACTTTCACAGCGGACAAAACGAGTCGTAAAGATGGTCCGTTGCGCTTGACCGCTTTGACCGATCCGATTTCTTCTACGATTCCCGTGAACATCAGAGCGCCTCCTTTCGAAGAACGACTTTCAGGTCGGGTCCAATCGTTTCGACCTGATGAATCGTAAAACGGGATATCCCATCGATCGTCCCTTCCTGCTGTGAGCGATAGACGCCATGCTTCCCACCGAACACCCGTGGTGATTGATAGGCGACCCATTCATCCACGTAGTCTCCGTCAAGAAGTGAGGTGACAAGCGTCGGTCCGGCCTCGATCAACACACGCCCAATCCCATTTGCGTATAGCGTCTCAAGAACCGTGCCGAGTGACGTATAATCGAATAATTCGATACCGACGGCTTGAGCTCGTTCACGTCGTTCTGCCTCATCTGACGAAGTGAAGAGGAGCACCGGGACGTCTTCGGCGGTACGTGCTAACGTACTAGCGAGCGGTAACCTCAGGTCACGGTCGAGCACGACTCGTTTCGGCTGTCGCGTCACGCGGTCCAATCGAACCGTAAGCGATGGGTCATCCGCGAGTACCGTTCCAATCCCGGTCAAAATCGCATCGACCGTGGCACGAAGTTCATGCACATCACGACGGGCTTCCGAACTCGTCACCCATTGACTCTCCCCCGTCTCTAAGGCAACTTTCCCATCGAGGCTCGTTGCCGTCTTCAAGATGACGTATGGTCGTTTCGTCTCAAGCGACCGCAAAAATGCCGGATTCAAGGCACGCGCCTCTTCCTCAAGCAGACCCACATCGACTTCGACACCGGCCGCTTGCAGGCGCACGATCCCATTGCCTGCGACGAGTGGATTCGGATCTTTCATGGCGACGACGACACGTTTGATGCCCGATTCTACAATCAAATCGGCGCACGGTGGTGTCTTACCGTGATGCGAGCACGGTTCGAGCGTGACATATAAAGTCGCCCCGGATGCAGCCGCACCGGCCATTCGAATCGCATGCACTTCAGCATGTGGTTCGCCCGCCTTAAGGTGGGCACCCATTCCGACGATACGTCCGTCTTTCACGAGAACGGCACCGACGAGTGGATTGACACCGGTCTGTCCATCGGCTGATTTCGCCAATTGAATGGCCTGTTCCATGTACTGTTTCATCGTTCTCCCTCCTTTTTCCGTACAAACAAAAGACCCTAAGGAGCAGTCCTTAGGGTCTTGGTGGGAGGGTTTCGTCAAATTTTGGCAAGCCAAATAAACGTTTTCTATACAGAAAAGCGTACGACGAAGCACAGGTCACGTGGACCTGTTTTTTGTTCCTTCTCCCATCCAGACTATACTGTCGGCTCTAGAGTCTCACTAGATCCACCGTTCGCACACGTGCGCCCGGGTCACGGACTTAGGGCATAGGCCCATCACCGCCGGTTGGGAATTTCACCCGACCCCGAAGGAATATTTGTTTGTACAGGTTTACTGTATCGCAATTGTTTTTATTTCGCAAAACAAAAAACGCTACTCGTGAGAGTAGCGCCTCGATTATGCGAGAAAGAGGACGACGAGAAGCCCGACAATCCAGCAGTAATATGAAAAATACTTCAATTCGCCTTTTGCCATGATGTGCTGGAACCACTTCAATGAAATGGCCGTCAACACGTATGATGCGATAAATGCCAAAAGGAGCGGACCGAACAAGTCACGCGTGTCTGGGTTTGTGAACAACGTCGGACCATCCAAAATCATCGTGCCGAGACTGATTGGAATGAACAGGAAGAACGAGAATCGAAGCGCCGACTCCTGTTTGATTCCGAGGAGCATCGCCATGACGATAGTCGCCCCGGAACGGCTGATCCCAGGAATGAGCGCCACGGCCTGAGCAAGTCCGATCAATACGGCGTCACGTAGCGTAATGCCACCGTCGCCCTTGTTTCCTCGCATATTCCGGATGAACCAGAGGGCGAGTCCCGTAATGATGAGTGTATAGCCGACTGTCGCCACGCCACCGAGCACCTCGGCGATCCAGTCACCAAACAGGACACCGAGCACACCAGCCGGAACGGTCGCGACAAGTAACAGCCCGATGAACTTCACGTCGACCATCGTCTCATCCGACCGGTCTTTCTTAAATAAAAACGTCCACAAACTCATGATAAGACGAACGACGTCTTGACGATAGATTGTTAAAACCGCAAGAAGCGATGCAAAGTTTACGAAAACTTCAAATGACAATCCCGGCAAGTCAATGTTAAATAGTTCTTGGAAGATGACAAGATGTCCGCTCGATGAAATCGGGATGGGCTCTGTGAACCCTTGAATCAATCCAAGTAACGTATAAAATAACCAAACTGTCATAGTGATGATCCTCTTTTCTGTTTTTCACTCAATGCGGCTATTTTAGCAGAATCGGTCTTTCATTGACCAGCCATTAAAATTTTTTTGCCGTAATTTCAATATTTGATTGATTAGTCTGAAAATTAAATTTATTATAGAAGGGTACTCATCTGGAGCGAAGGCGATGACCCCAACTCTCCAGCTGGGTACTTTTTTATAAAAATATTACAAATTTGGGTGATTAAAACTTTATGTTTACATTTCTCTCGAAATTCGATTTAATTTGTAATAGAACTGTTACCATTTTTTGAAATTATCAACTGCGACTTTAGTCCTATCCAATTCCTAGGAATTGTTTAAAATTTTTCAAAATCACGTTAATAAATCCGAAAAACAATCCGATAGTATGATTGTAGGAGCATTTTTTTATCTTTCTCGGTTCAGATTTGAGTCCACGGAAGGAGGAACCATCATTGAATCAAACGCTATCCACTAAATCCCATCACTTGTCTACCGAACAGCAAAGGATGATCCATTGCATTCGTCTTCTCGGGGACTTGTTGAAGGAACGTCCACGCCGTTCTGTCTATCGCCGCTTCGCAATGGAACAGAATTGGCCGTCTCCTGAGTCGATCATTCGTCAGTTCGGGTCATGGGCTGAGGCACTTGCCATCGCAGGCTATGAATGGCATGGAGAGTCAACCGTCGAATTGCCAGACAAAATGCCGAAGTATACACGCGAGGACATCATCGAGACGCTCGCCATTTATTCGCGAGACATGGGCTCGATCATCACCTTGAAGAAGTATCAGCAATGGCGAAAGCTCCATCCGAAGGCACCGAGCCATTACCATATCGTCAAAACGTTCGGTTCGTGGCATGATGCCTGTGCCGAGGCTGGTCTTGAGGCGAGTGTGACCTATTCGAAAACAGAACTCTCGAACGCTCTTCGTGAAGCCATTCAAGAAATGGGCTTCTCGCTCTCATTTGAAGCGTACCGTGAATGGGCAAAACGCAACAACAAACCTTCGACGAAAGCAATCTTGCATCGCTATGGCTCCTGGTCAGCCGCCGTTCATGCGGTTGAATCTGAACTTTATAATACGAACTCATAATCATTTCATACGAAAGGAGGATCCACCATTTTGGGGATCCTCCTTTCATCTGACTTCAGTCGATAGATCATGATAGTGGGCGACTCGATCTCGCCCGTTGAATTTCGCCCCGACGTACATGGCTCGGTCCGCATGTCGCAAGACCGTATCGAGGTCTTCATATTCATAAATCGTTTCAATCCCGATACTCGCTGTCACCGTGATACGCGTCCCTTCCGTTCCAAAATCATGGCGCTTCAAGGCGTCTCGTATCTTTTCACCGATCAGATGGGCGGCCGCCTCATCCATTCTCGGGAAGACGAACACGAACTCCTCCCCTCCATAGCGCGTCACCAAGTCCGTCGCTCGAACATTGCGAGTAAAGAGTTGACCTGCTTCAATCAACACCTCGTCACCGAACGCATGTCCGTACGTGTCGTTGATCGACTTGAAGTGGTCCAAATCGATCAAGAAGACAGAGAGTGGATAGGACGCCACATCGTTCAAACGTTCTTTCGTCCAACGGCGTAGCGCTCGCTGATTATGCAATCCCGTCAACGGATCCGTCAAGCTCTCATGTTGCAAACGTTTGCGTTCATCGATGCGTTCGATTGACCAAGATAACGTCTTGAGGAGACGGTTCACTTCAACCGCAATCGGAGTTTCGTATGCCCCGTTTGCCGTCGTCGATACCATGCAGCTGACCGCCGTCTCCGCTCCCCAAACGGGTTGGATGACGAGCGCCGAATGGTGTAGTTCTTGTTGCTGTTGCTGCAATTCGGGATGCCATTCATGGAGCGAGTCATAGACGAAACACGGTTCGTCCTCATCATGATACCGTTCAATCGTGAAGGCATCCGGCACACTCGGGATGACGCGACCGGTCATATCATAAAACGTCCGCTCCCCTTTTCGATTGACCTGCAACCATCCACGTTCCACTTCGACGATATCACGTAGACCGTTCCAAAACTTCTCAATCAACAGTTGCTCGCTGTCCACTCGGTACAGCTGTTCTTTCAAGCGTTCGACTTGGTCGACTCTCGATTTGGTTTCTTCCGTCTCCGTCGCTTTCGACATCGTCATCTTTAGGACAGATAGTACGAAGAACGTGACGATGAGCCCGACATAACCGAAGATGAGATACGACTCGATGGCAATCATCGCGAACAGTAGTTCGAGTGATACGACAAGCCAGTCAAAGCGAATCAGTCGCCACATAATCGGGAACGGGATCCGTTCTCCAACCATGAAGTAGGATAAAGCAAAACTCATCGTCAAGACGAGGAACAAGGTGCCTAAAAACGCCAACATCGCCACGCCCTGTTGCATCAAATGAACGGGCTCTCCGATTTGTCCACCGAGTGCGATATAGGCGAGCCCTGGCAACAGAACGAGCAAACATTCAATCACCGTGTTGAGCGGATAGAAATGAAGGAACCGTCGTCGCCCGACACGACGATTGAAGGCTCGCGCCTGAAACGTGAAGAGGAGCAGTTGCCCCATCAACAGGGCGGGTGCGAGTCCGTATAGGAAGAACGTGATAAAGACAAACATCTCATGGAACGTGAAGTGAAGATGCCTGCGCTTTAAAGGATTCATGACGAACAAAGCCCCTAGCGTATAGATGAACCAAAACAACGACCAGTCGAACGCCTCAAGGTTTTGGAAGGTCAAATACGTCACTCCCGTGAAGACGAGCACCCACGCGAGCCAGCTCCGAACTAGGTACTTCCGAAATTGCATCACCTTCCCCCCTTTTCTCGTTCATTTTTTCTAGTATGACCCGTAATGCAAAAACATTCCAGCAATTGTTTGAAAGTTGAGACAATGAAATATTGAAATGATTCCCAATTTGATGTTTTGCTTTTCTAGATGTCGGCAACAACTTGGATAAAGGGGGCTAACCATGGACTTTTCTATATTTATGATCACGTTTTTGATCATCTATTCGCTCACTATCACACTTCTCTATTTGAGGAAACAAAAGAATACGTAAAAGGGCGATCCTCGTAGGAGGACCGCCCTTAATCATTATTTCGCTTTCAAATAAGAAATTCCAATTGACCCGGATCCCGTATGCGCCCCAAGAAGTGGTGCGAGTGTATCAACTCTGATCGGAATCGTGTCACCAAGTTGTTGTTTCCACTCCTCAGCAAACTCAGGGACATTTCCGTGGAAAATCGAGACGTCCTGACATTCACCGGACTCGATTGCCGCACGCAACACTTCGAATAAATGAGCCTGCGCCTTCTTATACGTGCGGACCGTTTGATACGGGACAATCAACCCGTCTTCGAATCGGAGTACCGGTTTCAACTGAAGCATGTTCCCGATGAGCGCTTTCGATTTGGAGATGCGACCGCCTTTTTGCATCTGCGTCAAATTTTGAAGCGTCAATTCGATGCGGACGTCCTCGACGCGCTTCTTCATGTAGGCTTCCACGTCTTCAAGCGCATCGCCTCTTTCGACGCGTTCAATCAACTCCTCGAACATGAGTCCCATCGTATAGATACCTGCCCGTGAATCGAAGGCGAGCAACTTGAACTCCGCAATCTCAGCCCCTTGAACGGACGCCGAATACGTCCCACTAAGGTCAGACGATAGGTGAATCGCGATGCCCATATCGTACTCTTCTTTCAATTTTTCATAGAGTGTGACGAAATCCCCGATCGCGGGCTGACTCGTCGAGACGCGCTCTCCCGCGTCAATCCACTCGTAAACCGTTTTCGCGTCAACTTCGATTCCATCTTTATACGGCTGGTCCCCTTTGACGACATAGAGCGGGACAATGTGGATGTCAGGATGTTGCGCTAATGCATCTGGAAGGACAATCGTACTGTCCGTGATGTAAGCAATCTTCATAAAGAGTTCTCCCCTAAAAAAGTTTTTAGTACCTGGTTATATTATTTTATCACAGGTGAAGCGGTTTCACTATTTTTTCAAAACATCCTATGTGTAGCTCGTCCAATCACTTCTCGAAAAGGGTATACCTTAGATAACAAATAAAGGAGGCGTGTGTGGCATGATCGAACTACGGAACGTCAGCAAAATCTATAAGACAGGCGACGTGGAAACGGCCGCCTTGAAAGACATCGACCTCACCATCCGGGATGGCGCGTTCGTCGTGATCCTAGGTCCAAGCGGGAGCGGGAAGAGTACACTGCTCAACGTCATCAGCGGACTCGACACGGTAACCTCGGGTAAAATCACGTTCGGCGACACCGTGCTGACCAACCTGTCCCCCGAACAGATGACGTCATTTCGACGCGACCATCTCGGCTTCATCTTTCAACAGTACAATCTTCTCCAAAACTTGACCGTCTATGAGAACGTCCAAATCGGATCCGACTTGACGAAAGATCCGCTGCCGATTGATGAATTGCTCGAACAAGTAGGGCTCACAGCGGCACGTGACAAATACCCCTATCAACTATCGGGTGGCGAGCAACAACGGGTCTCCGTCGCCCGCAGCCTCGCCAAAAATCCGGCCATTGTCTTTTGTGACGAACCGACGGGATCGCTTGACGAAGAAAATTCGAAAAAAGTACTCGAACTATTGGAACAATTGAACGAGACGTATCAAAAAACGGTTGTCGTCATCACACACAATAATGGAATCAGTGAGATGGCGGACGATGTCATCAAGATGAACTCCGGTCGAATCGTGGAGGTGACCCATCATGAGACCCGGGTCGCGGCACGTGACATCCATTGGGGATAAGGGGGTGGCGACATGCTGTATAAAAACGTCTGGAAGACATTAAATCGGAAGTGGATGCAACTCCTCGCCATCGCCATCATCATCGTCATGAGTTCACTCACGTACACGATGATGTTCTATGGCATCAGTGGAATCGAGGTCCCGACCGAAGAGTATCTGGAAGAATCGAACCAAGAAGACTTTGCGATTGACATGCTCAATCGGGTGACGGAAGAAGAGTTACGCGACCCCGCTGTCGCCACGCTCGCGGAGACAGGAGCGTTCACATTGGCTGACATCAAACAAGCCGATGCGGAAGTCTTCAATCGTCTGATCGCATCGCGAATCGCCGCCGTCGAACAGGAGATGCCGGATGCCACGATTGAACTCCGTGACTTGAAAGCCATCACCTACACGTTCGATGACACCGAGCATCGGGGAATGATCGTCAAAGAATCAGACACGATCAACCGCTCCTACCTCGAAGCCGGTGATCGACCGAGCGCGAATGACGAAATCGCTTTGAACAAAAAATATGCAGAAGAGAACGGCATCGACATCGGAGACACAATCGACATCGGTAAACCGTTCACGGTGAGTGGATTTGTCCTCTTTCCGGACTACACGCTCCCCCTGTTCGATGATAACTTCTTCAACTTGGACCCAGGTTCACAGACCCTCCTCCTGATGACGGATGAATCGTTCGAAACATTCGTCGGGCAAGAGTCGTTTCGACTGTCCGGGGTGACCGATCAACCGATTAAGACCGACCTCGAGCTCCCGTTCGTCGTCTCGGTCATGGAGACGGAGAACATCATTCGAAGCGGCGCCATCTACAGCGAGATTTCATCCGGCAAGGCGATGGCGCTCGGACTCAGTCTCTTTATCGTCTCCATCGCTGTCATCATCGTCGCCATCCTGATCTCGAATATGCTCGGGGCGGAACGAGGACAAATCGGACTGTTGAAGGCGATTGGTTATAGTCGTCGGCAAATCGCATCGCCTTACTTGGTGCTCATCTTGGTTTTCGCATTCTTTATGCTCATCATCGGTTATTTCCTGGGGCTTTATTTCGCGAACCCGTTGAAAGAACTCTATCTCGACTTCTATCTCTTACCGTCCATCACCATCGCCCAAAGTCCACTTGAGTTCGTGACAGCCGTGTTCGCCCCGCTCCTCTTCTTTGCGCTCGTCGCGGGAGCCGTCATCTATAAAATTATGGGAGAGAGCGCCCTTGCCCTCTTGTCACCACGGGACAATGTCTCATTGAATCGACTCAGTCGACTTGTCAGTCGCCTGTTGAGACGGGCGAGTGGCAAGACGAAGTTCAAATATTTGTATGCCGTCAAGAGCACGGGGAGTTTTCTCATCTTCTTTCTCGGGATCCTCTTCTCGACGATTCTCATCGTTTTCGCTCTCATGATGAACGGCGCCGTCGACCGTATGACCGTTGGCGGATTGAACGAAGCGGTGTATGAATACGAGGCGTATACAGACGGGACACCGGTTTTAGAAGCGGGACAAGAACCGTTCCTCACCTATCCGTTTGCCTTTGTCGAAGATAACCTGATCACCTTGAAGGGACTAGACTTCGACAACACCTTGTTCCCACTCCAAAACGAAGATGGGGATGTGTTGACAGTTGAACCTGACGGCCTTGTCGTCTCCTCCTCACTCGCGCTAAAACTCGGCCTCGATGTGGGTCAAGACATCGATGTCGCACTCGACGGGGACACGTTGACCTATCCCATCATCGGGATTGCCGATGAATTCTCCGGGGATTTCGCCTACTTGCCCCGGACGACGTTAAGTGAACTACTCACGGACGGGGCGACGGATGACCTGTTCAACGGCATCTACGCGACGGAGCGTCCGAGCGAATCCGACTATCTGACCATCCTGTCACGTCAAGGGTTGATCGATCAGTCCGAATCGATCAATCAATATATGAATTTCATGATGAACGTCTTGATTGGCGGGGCGTCCCTCATCGCTTTCAGCATCCTGTTCGTCTTGACGGCGCTGACGGTCGAGAAGAACTATTACGTCATCTCCTTGTTGAAAGTGATGGGATATGAGAAACGGGAAGTCCGCTCCATGATTTTGAACAGCTACTTCATCTATGCGCTCATCTCTGCCCTCTTGAGCATCCCCATCGCCCTGTTGACGCTTCGGGTCATCATCGTCGTCTTTGCAGAAGATTATGGACTCGTGCTCCCACTTGAATTCGAATGGGTCTATATCGTCTATACGCTTGGCGCTGTCGTTCTCCTCTTCTTTATGAGTACGTTCATCAGTCGCCGGAAAATCGATCAAATCCCGCTTCAGGAAGTATTGAAGACATATCAAGAATAATTCATGCCAAAATAGGGCATAATAAGAGATAGACCAGGTCTCTCCTGAGGAGAGACCTGACTTTTGCAGAAAAGGATGATACACATGAATCGTACACAAGTCATGCTCGCCATTCCCGGAAACTGGTCTTCCGCAGAAGGCGTCAGCGAACAAATCAGTTTACATAGTGAAGGCTACACGATGGCCGGTCTGTTGTTGCTCGAAGATGAGACAGGGAAGGCGTTCACCGTAGAAGTCGTCGAACGTGACCCAGCCCTCGCCGAGGCGATGATTCACGCGAGTTCTGGCGGGTTCACCCCGAAAGTCGCGAAAGGAATCGCTCGTCATACGCATGTCGTCTACTTGATTGTCGACGTCAACGATTTGACAGACGTCGCCGCTGCACGTCGTGCCGCAAACGCCGTCTTAAACGCAGGTGGAGTTGGCGTCATGGTCGAGTCAGCTGGTGTCTCTTACTCGAAAGACGAGTGGCAAGAATCAAAAGAAGAAGACCTCGCACTCGACTATTCGCTTCTCACGGCTATCACAGAAGAAGAGAACGCCTATATGTCATGGGGAATGAAAGCGTTCGGTCATGCAGACGTGGCCGTACCGATGACACTCGACATTGAAGATGCCATTCACGTGATTCATTCGTTCAACTTCCACCTCATCTCCGGTGGCGCGATGTTCGGCGACGGCGACCATTTCGCCTTCGCGGACGGGCGTGCCTTCAGGGTCGAGATGGGAGAAGACGAGCGGACGACCATCGACAACTTATTGCATAACCCGTTTGGCTTGATTTATCTCGTCCCACAAGTAGCAGAATAAGAAAGAGGCTGGACATAACCCAGTAGATTCATAAGAAAGAGGCCTCCGTGAGCGAACAAGTCGCTCACGGAGGCCTCTTGTCATTTTTATGGGTTCGCGCACGCATTTCGGACTAAAAAGAGGGGTCCTGCCACCAAAAATCGGTGACCGGTCCCCTGTTTTTATCACAAATCTTTAAAATCGGCTAGTTATGTTCCAGCCTCCTGTTCACGCTCGTCTCATTTCTTGCATGCGCTCGAGTTGATGCGTCAGTTCGCCGATTGGCACGAATCGTGCCCGACGGAGCATTTCTTTCCCGTTGATGAAAAAGAGGACGACCGGAACGGTGAAGATGGAGAAGGCGCCTGCGACTTCCGGCACCTCGTCCGAATCCACCGCGACCGCCTCAATTTCCGGAAACTGATGGAGCATCTCTTCGATTTGAGGTTTCAGCGCATGACAGACACTGCATCCCGGATGTGACACGTAGACGAGCAGCAGTTCCGTGCTCGCAATCCGTTCATTCAATCCAGTCAAGGTTGTCATTGCTTCCATCTTACATTCCTCCTACTTGATTAAGCGTCGAGCCACAAGACACCGACCGTCTCGAATCCGGCATGTACCGCAATCGAAGGACAGAATCGAGTCCGTACGACTTCGAGACCTGGTAGTTTCGACTCGATGAGTGCGACGAGGTCATCTTGCATATTCGGTGCGAGAGCCGTCTGAACGAACACCCGATTGTCCTTCACACCGTTTTCCGCATGACGACGTTCGAGTTCACCGACCATCTCCGCATAAGCCTTCTTCAATGAACGGGCCTTTTTGAACGGGATGACTTTCCCCGTCTCATCGAGGGTGATGATCGGCTTGATGTTCAAGATGTTCGCAAGGAACATCTCACCGGAAGAAACGCGACCGCCTCGGCGCATCGTCTCCATGTTTCCGATGATCATGAAGAAGTTCTTCTTATCGCGCCATGCTTCGAGAAGGGCGACGATTTCCTCCACTGACTTACCTTCGGCTTCAGCGGCCTTCCCGATTCGGACGAGTTCTTGTTGCGCCTCGAGTGCGGCATGCGAGTCGATGGTATACACGGTAAAGTCAGCCGCTTCGGCAGCTGCTTTCGAATTTTTCGCCGTACTGCTCAATCCATTCGAGCAATGGACGGCGATGGCACAATCATATCCCTCTTCTTTCAAGCGTTCGTAGCGGGCGATGAAATCTCCGAAGATCGGTTGTGACGTCTTCGCTTCTTTCTTTTGGTCAATCATATACCGATGTAGGTCTTCGAGAGAGAGTTTGGTTTCACTATAGCCGTTCCCGTCCACGATCAATTGAATCGGAACGATATCGACACCGAGACTTGCTGCCTCTTCTTGAGAGAAGTTGGCCATACTGTCGGTAATCCATGCGATTTTTGTCATAACTAAAAAGCCTCCAATAGTCGTTCATTTTTGTCCAATCCCATTATACCTTATTTCCCGCCGCTATTCCTACTCGACCGAACGGGACGAAAAAACAGAGCGACACACGGTCGCCCTGCTCCTCTTCATTTGGTCGAGATCAATTTTGTATGGGCGAACTCATCATGCGGCAACTCGAGGTCTTTATTCGACTTCATCTGTTGGAGTGCACGGATGAGCGGAATCCCGAGCGTCGCCGGATAGACGACATCTTTATAGAGTGTCCGTTTGACGACTTGCTCTAGTGAAAGCGGGCGTCCGTCCGCACTCACGACTCGAATGCCAACGACGCGGTCACCCAATGTCTGACCTTTTTGATACAACATACAGTACACTTCACCTGCCATCGTCACGACGGTCGGCAAGTAATACCGTTTCACTTCCTTGTCTGGCCAAATCTTTTGACGGACGGCCTTTTCAATCAATTTCGCCGGTGTCTGAAAGACGAGTTGGTCGATTTGACCCGCGACGGCTCGTTTCCAAAGCGGGACTGCCACAGCAATCATCCTTTCTCTCGGTTCTAGCCTTTCAATTCCTCTTTTACCGGCTGACGAAACCCTGAGAACGGACAACCACTCCTTGCGAACAAGTTCGGTGTCTTGATCTGATTGTCGTAATGCTCGTGAAAAACGTGCGTCGTCGCAGGAGAGAGCGGCGGGATGAGCCAACTCCATTGCCCGGTGACGTCACGCCCCGCGTCCCGTTCGTTTTTTTCGAACCGCTTGAACTGTTTTGCAGCCGTATGGTGGTCGACAATGGTCACACCTTCCCGCTCGAACGATTGCAGGACGGAGATGTTCAATTCGACGAGTGCCCGGTCGCGCCAAAGCGACCGCTCTTTCGTCGTATCGAGCCCGAGTGACCGTCCGACGAGCGGCAACAAATCATAACGGTCCGTATCGGCCAAATTCCTTGCCCCGATTTCCGTCTCCATATACCAGCCGTTAAACGGGACCGAGGTAAACCGTAGACCTCCGATCTCTAGTTCCATATCCGCAATCGCTGGGACTGCGTGCCATTTGATGGTCCGTCCGTCAAACAAGTCCACATCCTCGTGCCGAATGTCCACCTCAAGCACGGCCTCACTCGGCAACTCAAACAAGCGGACGTCTCGCCCGTCCGTGATCATGAGCGGGAGGATATCGAACGGCGTGCCGGCTCCGACCCATCCGAGTTCGTTCGCGCGCTTCGTCATCGTGACGGACAT
This sequence comes from Exiguobacterium sp. s140, assembly GCF_018617035.1. Taxonomy (GTDB): domain Bacteria; phylum Bacillota; class Bacilli; order Exiguobacteriales; family Exiguobacteriaceae; genus Exiguobacterium; species Exiguobacterium profundum. The sequence goes on along the minus strand of NZ_JACSJK010000002.1, from coordinate 505,008 downwards.
CGGGTCTCCGATGATTCCGTCAGGTGTCTCATATCCCGCGTACCGAATCAATTGTGTGTTCAATAGTTTGAACTCGTTCGGAAGAACCGTCATCGTCGAACGGATTTTTCCACCGTTCGTGGCGAACCGAAGGTGGTCGACAAGATGGGTGTAGACAGCCTCAAACGTATCGGCGTCCCGTGCGTCAATCACATGGAGTGTCTGCCAAAACAAGCGGCCGATGCAACGATTCGAATTCCGCCACGCCACCTTGGCACCCTCACACAACTCTTCCGTCGTCAACGAATAAGTGCCCGTGCGCTCAATTTCATCTTTGATTTGTCGGAGGCGTTCGGACGGGTCGTCACGCCATTGCCGCATCCAGTCGCTCGCTTGTTCATACAGATTCATATCTAAGATCTCCTCACTCGATTCTCTCTTTCTCCATCTTAGAGAAAAGGAGACCCCTGTTTCAACTATCTATTCTCACACGCGACACGTCGGGTACTTAGAACCCCTCTGCTGTTGAACGAGTTCGATATAGTCGGTGACTTCTTCGTCTCCGCTCACTATCCGTGACGTCACCATTGACGCGATGAATCCATTTTTGAAAATCGCCATACAATCTCTCCTTTCGAAAGAGATGGAAGTTTCAAATGGAAATTCTCTTGTTCACACAAAATGACTAGTTGATAAAGCAATAATTACCAATTCTTCATCATTGTGCCATTAGAAAACCCCACTTGTTTTTCAAAGTGGGGTCAATGATTAGTTCCGTTCGAGGACGAACGTCTTGTATGCAGGCACGCTTACTTTTCCAGTCGCGCGCTTGATTGTCTTCGTTCCGGCACGGTCGCCATCGACAATCACGTTCCAGTTCCCTTTTGGAAGGCTGACTTGGACATTCGTCGGGTTGGCGTTATGCGTGATGAACAAGTCGTTCTTTTGACCCGGTGCATCTTCGTCAATCGTGTACGTGATGACGTTCGCTTCCGCTTTGTGGAACGTCAAGAATCGTTTCACATCGCTCGCTTTTGTCATCCGAAGACCTGGGTTGGCTTTACGCATCTCAATCAAGCCTTTCATGTATTGGACGTCCGCCTTCCGGTCGGCTGCTCGTTTCCAATCGAGCTGGTTGATCGAGTCCGGTGATTTGTACGAGTTGTGGTCGCCTTCCTTCGTACGCATGAACTCTTGTCCTGCGTGAAGGAATGTCGTTCCTTGGCTCGTCAAGAGAATGCTCGAGGCGAGACGATGCATTTTCGTTTTATTCACTTCAGACGCGATCGGGTTCGTCAACGTCAATTTATCCCACAACGTATGGTTGTCATGAGCTTCGACGTATGTGATCGCTTGCGTCGGTTCTTTTGTGAATCCTTTAATCGTGTCGCTATATGCGATCTCACCGACGATTCCCGTCTTCACTCGATTTTCCATACCTTCTTTTCCGTTGATGAAGCCTTTGTCCTCATCGTAGAAGACGCTTCCTTTCAAGCCGTCGCGGATGTTGTCATTGAAGTGGGCGATGCCCGGCATGTCGTAGGCATTTTTTTGATTTGCTTTTAATTCAGCATCGAGCGGCGTACCGAGGTCCCATCCTTCTCCGAAGACGAGAATCGACTTGTCGACTCGATTCAACTCCGAACGAACTTTGTTCATCGTGTCGACATCATGGATTCCCATCAAGTCGAAACGGAATCCGTCCCAATGATACTCTTTTGCCCAATAGACGACAGAGTCGACGATCAGTTTTTGCATCATCGCCCGTTCAGATGCCGTATCGTTTCCGACACCTGTACCGTTGGCGAAGTCGCCACCTTCTGTGTAACGGTAGTAGTAACCCGGTACAATTTTGTGCAAGTTCGACGCCTGCGCATCGAACATGTGGTTGTATACGACGTCCATGACGGCACGTAAATTGTTGTCATGTAACCCTTGAATCATTTGTTTCATTTCCATGATACGTACTTTCGCATCGTAAGGATTTGTTGAATACGACCCTTCTGGTGCATTGTAGTTTTTCGGATCGTATCCCCAGTTGTACGTCGCCATCGGATTCGTCTCATCGACGGAGGCCGTGTTGAAGTCATAGACCGGAATGAACTGAACGTGTGTCACGCCGAGGTCTTTGACATGGTCAAGTCCAGTCTTCGTTGCTGTTTTCTTTCCGTCAACGAGAAGACGTGTTCCTGGTTCGATGACACCGAGGTACTTGCCTTTGTTTTGGATGCCTGAGTCGTATTTGTCCGTCTTCACATCGAAGATCGAGAAATCACGGACATGCGTCTCATAGATGATTGCATCCGTCGATTGTTTCAACTTCGGTTTCATTGAATTCCAACGTTTTGGATCTGTCTCTTTCAAATCGACGATGACACCTTGGTCACCGTTCACGCCGACAGCCGTCGCATACGGATCGACTGCACGGACCTTCCCTGTCGCATGGGTCACTTGGTACGTATAGCCGATGCCGTCTAGGTCACCCCGCACTTCTGCCACCCACGTGCCGCGTTCACCGCGTTTCATTTGAATCACTTTCTTCAAATCTTTATCATTTGTTGGTCGGTTCGTCGGCATGTTCCATAGTTCGAGCTCGACTTGTTGAGCCGTCGGAGCCCAGAGAACAAATTTCGTTTTCGACTTTTGGTACGTGACACCGAGTTTACCGTCATATGCATATTTCGCATCGAATTCTTTCGAACGAAGAACTTTGCCGGCTTGGAGCGTCTGTTCTCCAAACTCCGGGTGCGAAGCTTTGATGACTTTCGCTAAGTCGATGTCTGACTTGAATTGAATCGTCACCGACTTGTCGCTAGCCTTTTCAATCGATTCCACCGTTGCCCCGTCCACGCTCAATTCATCGATGAACGCATCCGTGATGACACGGTTCGTTGTGAGTGTCGCTTGACGGAACGTGTCCGCCGAGAACGAGACAAGCTTCGGAGAACGATCGATTTGAGGCTCTGAATAGTAGATTGTCGAATCTCCTTCAACGAGCCAAATCTCTTTTGCAGACCCGAGAACGAATCGGTCTTCCCCATCCTTCTCCGTCCATTCTCCTTTTTTCGTGATCAAGCCCATGAGTCTCTTCGATTCTGGGTTGGCGAGTTTCACGTTCGCGACGGCACCGAAATCATCAGCCCCATCGAATGCGATGCTCTGTCCGTCCCCACCGTCTGGCCAAGCCCAAAGACCCCAGTCCGTGTATGTATTGTCGTAACGGAAATAATGAACTTTCATATCGATTTCCGTCGAAGCCGTCTCCCCGTCCGGGTTTGACGTATAGATAGTCGGGTCGCCCGACTTGATCCACACTTCGGCGACGCCATCTTGAATCATGTCGCTCGTGATGAAGCGGTCATTTTCAGACCCCTTATCTTTGTCCCAGTTGTCCGTGCGGACGATGAGACCGATTTTTTCAGGTGAGTCGACCGGAAATTCGTAAGCCGCCACCTTTCCGAATGCATCCTCCCCGTTGAATGTGAAGCCTTTGTTCGGGAAGTAATCTGGGCCATTCGCCCAAAGCCATAAGTTCCAATCCTTTTCGTTATCCGGCGCCTCTTGATAATGGACGACGACAAGTGTCGACTTCCCTTTGTCTAAAGCGGACGTCGGCATCGGAAACATTGACAGAATTAGTGCAAACGTTAGCACAACTGCCCATACGGGTTTCCACTGCTTTTTGACCATGAGGGTCCCTCCTTGTAGCACTATTTTAAGAAAACGCTTACACAAAAATTGTAAACGGTTTCCTTGAGTGAAGCAACGTTATTTTAGAAAAGGGTCAATTGGCATTATTTTCTTTACAACCTGTCTAAGAAATATGAACTAAAAAGACGGATCCCACTCATCATCACAGAATCCGTCAAAGTTTATTCCATTCTTCGAGCGACTCCAAGTAGTGAAGATAGCTCATCTTGATTTCTTCATCTGTTAAGTCCGCTGGTAAGAGGGAACGTGGGACTAGACCTGTGAACTTGGCGCCTCCGACATGTGCAAAAATATAAGAGGCGACTTGCTCTGACATGTCTCTTGTCAAAAAACCGGTCACATACTTCCCATCCTTGCTCTCGAAGACGATGTCGAGTCGGCGACCTTCCTGTTCATCGATAATCAACTGATTGTAAAGTCGATGTGCCTCATCTTTGTGCTTATATACCATCCCACGCCTCGCATTGTCATCAATCTCCCACTGATGGTCTTTTCTCTCTTTCGCCGTGAAGACTTTATCGAGCATTCTTGGGTCATCAATCGTTAAGCAACAAAAGATATGTTCATACGACAGTTGATCGTCGTTCACCAAGTCCATGATGTCCGTCTTCGGGATAATTCTTGCCTTGTAGCGCACCATGACACGACGGACGACTTCTTCTTTGTCAAAAATGAGCCACTGCTTCCGTCGCTCAAACTTCTCATGTAACATCTTATAATCCATCCGCTTCACCTCACGTCCAGCATATCAAAAAACGACGCCCGCAATGGACGTCGTCTTGCTCAGTTCCCGTATTTTTTGAACAACTGATAGTTCTTATTTCCACCTGACAAGTTGTACACGTCGGTGAATCCGAGGTTACGAAGCACGTTCTGGGCCGCGTTCCCCGTCACCCCACCGTTACAGTAGACGACGGTCGGTTTGTCCTTGTCCATGTCTTTCGCCGCTTCCCGGAGGTTGCCGAGTGGGACGTTGACCGCACAATCGACACACGCCTTCTCGAACTGTGAAGCTTTCCGCGTATCGATGATTTGCATGTCTTCCCCGGCATCGATTCGCATTTGAAGCTCGGCCGGTGTGATGAGTCGCGCCGCCTTGTCGATACTGTTCGACAGCACCATCCCTGTGTACATGACCGGATCTTTCGTCGTCGAGAACGGCGGTGCGTAGGCGAGGTCGAGATGGAACAAGTCGTCGACTTTCGCCTTGAGCGTGATGGCCGTGACGAAGACGTCGATTCGTTTGTCGACTCCTTCAAATCCGACGATTTGGACGCCGAGCAGTTGACGTGTCGTACGGTCCGCGATCGCTTTGATCGTCATATCTTTCCCACCCATGTAAGCAGGCTTATCCGGCTTCGTATTATGAAGCACCTCGATATCGTATCCGAGTTCGCGTGCTTCTTTTTCGGCCAGCCCCGTTTGTGCGACGGCAAGTCCGAACACTTTGAAGATGCCCGTGCCGAGAATACCGCGATGCTCGAGATGACCGCCCGTGATGACGTCCCCAGCGGTCCGCCCCATCTTGTTCGCTGTCGAACCAAGCGGACGCCAAATCGGTTTGCCTGTTACGATCGAGAAGCTCTCCGCGACGTCTCCTGCCGCATAGACGCCTGGGATGTTCGTTTCCATCCGCTCATTGACGGCAATCGCACCCGTTTCACCTAGTGTGACTCCCATCTGCATGGCGAGCTCGACGTTCGGACGGACTCCGACCGACAAGATGACGAGGTCGGTCTCAATCGTCTTCCCACTCTCCGTGACGACCCGTTCGACATGTCCGTCGCCAACGAGTTCAGTCACGGTCTCCCCGAGCATGAGCTCGATTCCATTCTTCTCGAGGTGCTCCTCGACGCGACACGCCATGTCCTTGTCAAGTGGCGGCATCACTTGTTGTACACGTTCGATGATGGTCACGTCCACACCGCGAAGCTTCAACTGTTCTGCCATCTCTAGACCGATGAAGCCGGCCCCGATGATTGTCGCGTGTTTCGGGTCTGTCGAATCGACGAAGGAGCGTGTCGCCTCCGCATGTTGGATGTTTCGAATCGGGAAGACATTATCCGACTTCACCCCTGGAATCGGTGGGATGATGCTTGACGCACCCGTCGCGAGGACAAGGACGTCATAGGCGTCCGTGAACGTGACACCCGTCTCTAAGTTTTCAACCGTCACCGTCTTCGCGTCTTTGTCGACAGCTGTGACGTTATGGCGTGTCATGACGTCGATGTTGTAGCGCTTCTTGAAGAAGGCCGCATCGCGCGGTGTCAAATCGTCACGTGACTCGACTTCTCCGCCAACGTAGTAAGGAATCCCACAACCAGAGTACGAGATATCGTAATCTCGATCGTAAATCGTGATTTGTGCGTCTTCGTTGTTCCGACGCGCTTTCGCCGCAACCGATGTCCCTGCAGCGACTGAACCGATGATGACTAGTTTCATATATAATCCACTCCTCAATAAACTAATAAGCTGATGTATAGGCCGAGCAACGTGATAGCCAATGTCGGAATCGTCAAGATGATCCCGACTTTAAAGTACTGTCCCCATCCGATTTTGAGGCCTTTCGTACGAAGGACGTGGAGCCATAGAAGCGTCGCTAGCGACCCAATCGGGGTAATCTTTGGACCGAGATCGGAACCAATGACGTTCGCATAGATTAACGCTTCCCGAATCTGTCCGGTCGTATGCGTCAAGTCGATAGCGAGCGCATCAATCATGACGGTCGGCATATTGTTCATGACCGATGACAAGATGGCGGCCAAAAAGCCCATCCCGAACGTGGCACTGAAGCTGTTAACCGCGAACCAATCGATAAAGTTCGCCAATACTTGAGTGAGTCCGGCGTTTTGTAAACCGTAGACGACAATATACATCCCGAGCGAGAAGAAGACGATGGCCCACGGTGCACCTCTCACGACTTGAGTCGTCTGTACCGCTGACGAGCGATTTGCCATCACGAGGAAGAACAAGGCGATGACACCCGCGACGAGCGAAACGGGGATTTCAACTAAATCACTCGTGAAGTACCCGATGACCAGTAACCCGAGTACGACCCACGATAAGCGGAACATCGTATGGTCTTTAATGACGGACGAAGGTTCAGCCAACTGTGAGGCGTCATACTGTTTCGGGATGTCTTTTTTGAAATATAGATACAAGACGAGCAGACTCCCCGCGACCGCGAACACGTTCACGAATACCATCCGCGCGGCGTACTCGGCGAAGCCGATATCAAAGAAGTCGGCTGAAACGATGTTGACGAGGTTCGAGACGATGAACGGGAGACTCGCCGTATCGGCGATGAATCCGGATGCCATGACGTATGCCAAGACGATCGTGTCCGGCAGTTTGAGAGCCCGGACCATCGCTAAGACGATGGGCGTCAAAATGAGCGCTGCCCCGTCGTTCGCAAACAAGGCCGCGACGAGCGCACCGAGTAACGTGATATAAACGAAGAGCTTCACCCCTCCACCTTTGGCGATTCGCGCCATATGTAAGGCGGCCCATTCAAAAAATCCAATCTCGTCTAAAATGAGCGAAATGATGATGATTGCGATAAAGGTGAACGTCGCGTTCCAAATGATGCCCCACACCGTGCCGACGTCGTCAAGATTGACGACGCCCGAAATGAGGGCGATGACGGCCATCCCCATCGCCGAGTAACCGATGCCGAGGCCTTTCGGTTGCTTGATGATGAGAAATAGCGTCACAAGAAAAATTAAACTAGCAATCCACTGCACAATAAGTTCCTCCTATAGTCTCTATTGTCTCTCTCCTTACATTGCACAATCCGGCTCACAATCACAGCTCGGTCCGACGGTTTCTAGATTGGCTAACAACTCCATGACGAGCGGATAAAAGGGGCTCGTCTCGTTCAATCGGTAATGAATCCACTGTTTGTCTCGACGTTCTAACAGTAGTCCCGCCTGACGTAACATTTTCAAATGACGGCTAATCGCCGGTTGCGAGATATCGAAACAGTCGACGAAACTACACGCACACTGCTCGCCTGCCTCCATTTGTTTCAACATCGTCAATCGGGTCGGATCCCCGAGCACCTTGAGCACCTTGCTCAATTCTTCAACGGCATACATCTTCTCCCCACCTTTCATATAACAAATTCGTTATATAACCTGTACGTTATGAAATTACCATAGTTTTATACGTGAAGCAATTGTCATTTTGGACTCAATTCGATATGATGAAACACGTTGAAAATGAACGGATTCCATTATTTTGATTTTCGTGAGACTCGAAAATCAAATCATTATAAATAGAAAGGTGTGTTCTTTTGGAAAGATTGAATACGTTGAAACATGAATGGTTCGGAAATGTCCGGGCCGACATTTTGGCCGGGATCGTCGTCGCCTTGGCGCTCATCCCGGAAGCCATCGCCTTCTCCCTCATCGCGGGAGTCAACCCGATGGTCGGGCTCTATGCCTCCTTTATTATCGCGATGATCATCTCCGTTGCCGGAGGTCGTCCGGCGATGATCTCGGCTGCGACCGGTGCGATGGCGCTCGTCGTCGTCTCGCTTGTCGCCGACCATGGGCTTCAATATTTACTGGCCGCTGGTATTCTGACCGGAATCATCCAAATCGTTCTCGGTTACCTCGGCATCGCCCGTTTGATGAAATTTATCCCGCGTGCCGTTATGGTCGGATTCGTCAACGCGCTCGCCATTTTGATTTTTCAGGCGCAACTCTCTAACTTTGAAGGAGAGAGCTGGATCATCTGGGCAATCGTCGCCGCCTCGCTCGCCATCATCTTCTTGTTCCCACGTGTGACGAAAGCTATTCCGGCACCGCTCGTCGCCATCGTCGTCATGACGGTCCTCGCAATCACGCTTGGACTCGACACGAAAAACATCGGGGATATGGGAACGATCTCAGCGACGCTTCCAGACTTCTTGTTCCCAGACGTGCCATTCACGCTCGAGACACTCATGATCATCTTGCCGTACTCGATTTCACTCGCCTTCGTCGGCTTGATCGAGTCGCTCTTGACGGCTCAAATCGTCGATGACATGACAGGAACGGACTCGAACAAAAACCGCGAATCGCGCGGACAAGGCATTTCGAACATCGTCGCCGGATTCTTCGGTGGGATGCCAGGATGTGCGATGATCGGACAATCGGTCATCAACGTCTCGTCTGGTGCCCGTGGTCGACTCTCGACATTCACAGCCGGACTTGCCCTCTTCATCATGATCATGACGATCAGTGACGTATTGATGCTGATCCCGGTCGGCGCGCTCGTCGGGGTCATGTTCTTCGTCTCGTACGCGACGTTCGATTGGGGTTCGCTCAAAGCGATGCGTACCGCACAAAAGTCGGACACGGTCGTCATGCTCGTCACGGTACTCGTCACCGTCTTCACGCATGACCTCTCTCTCGGAGTGCTCGGTGGAATCTTGACGGCTGCCATCTTGTTCGCCGCTAAAATCTCGAAAATCGACCTCGGTCGAAGCGTCACGTCCGACCGCGCCGACTATACGGTCAACGGACAGCTCTTCTTCGCCTCGACGTCTGAATTCGTCAATCAGTTCGATGTGGCAGAAGACGCGGAAGCGGGGATCAAACACGTCACGATCGATTTTGCGAACACGCATCTGTGGGACGACTCGGCCATCGGCGCCATCGACAAGGTCGTCTTCAAATATCGCGAAGTCGGCATCGAACCCGAATTGCTCAACTTGAACAAAGACTCGGAAAAACTGCTCAACACGCTCGCCCTTCACTTGAAGCAACAAGACGCGAACGCAGGGCACTGATTCACCGTTCCCCCGACTCGTGAAATCACCTATACTAAAAGTAGAATGTGCGAAAGAGGAGGAGTTTTCATGGGAAAGGTATTTTTAGCGGCAGACGGTTCTGCCCACTCGAAACGTGCGCTTGAAAAAGCGATTCAGCTCGCAAAGGCGTCGAATGCATCGATTGACATCGTACACGTCATCAGTGCGAAAGAATCGAAAGAAGCGGCCCTCAATTCGACAGGAAAGATCGACTTGGAGACGAAGCGAAAGCAGATGCTCAAGCCATTGTTCGACTTGACGGAAGCAGAAGGCATAGCCTACGAATACATCGAACTTCGTGGGGAGCCGGACGTCGAGCTCGTCAAATATGCGAACCATGAGCCGTACGAATATGTTGTCGTCGGATCACGCGGATTGAACACGTTCCAAGAGTTCGTGCTCGGTAGCGTGAGTCATAAACTCGCCAAACGTGCTCTCGCTCCTGTTATTATCGTGAAATGATGCATCGTCCCCATCTCCGTCGTGAGATGGGGATTTTTTGTGTCACATACAGGGGACATACCGTTCATGTAGAATGTTTTAAAGACAGCTAATTCAAAGGAGGTTCTCGCGATGGACATCGCAAATGACCCGAATACCCTTTTTCTCATCTTACTACCTGTTTTGATTTTGCAACTCATCCTGCTCGTCGTCGCCTTGATTGACTTGTTCAAACGCGACATGACGAATGGCCCGAAATGGGTATGGCTTCTCGTCATCGTCTTCATCAACATACTCGGCCCAATCATCTACTTCTTATGGGGACGGACTCCGCGATGAACATCACACATGTAACGAAGCGATTCGGCTCCTTCACGGCGCTCGATGATGTCAGTTTCGAATTACGACCGGGTTGCACGTCCCTCCTTGGAGAAAACGGTGCCGGGAAGACGACGCTTTTGAACTTGCTCGCCCGCGTCACCGAACCGACAAGTGGCGATATGACCGGACACGAACGTATTCGGATTGGCTATTTGCCTCAGCGCCCTGCCCTCTATCCATCGTTGACTCCCGTCGAGACGATTCGGTATGCCGCTGAATTGACGGGGACCAAACACGTCGAGCCGATTCAACTATTGAAACGAGTCGGGCTCGAACCGGTCGACCGGCCGGCAGCGAACTTATCGGGAGGGATGCGACAGCGTCTCGGGATTGCCCAAGCGCTCGTCCATGACCCGGAACTCTTACTGCTCGATGAACCGGTCTCGGCACTCGACCCACGCGGTCGACGAGAAGTACTCGATCTATTAAGTGACTTGAAACGAGAGCGAATGATCCTGTACTCGACGCACGTCCTGCCGGATGCCGAAGAGGCAAGTGACTGGGTGCTCCTGCTTCGCCAAGGCAAATTGCTCATGGAAGGAACCGTGACCGACCTGCTCGGTTCGAAGTCGACCATTGAGTTGCGTCTCTTTGATGATCAGACGAGTGAAGCAGACTGGACGCAGTTAGAAGGCGTGACCCGAACAACGAAACGTGGTTCGACGTGGACGTTTGAGTCAACGGACCGGAATCTCGCCGAACGGGCGATTTTGCGGCGCATCCTGGAACGGAATCTCATCATCCAATCACTACACGTCGGGCACCCGTCACTCGAATCTTTATTCTTGGAGGTGAACGCCTGATGCGTACCGCAATCTTTAAACAGGAATGGCGAGAGTCATGGTCGAACAAACGACTCATTTGGATCCCAATCGTGCTCATGCTCCTTGCCTCGATGCAACCGCTCACGCTCTATTTCTTACCGGATATCCTCGCCTCCGGCGGCAACTTACCGGACGGCGCCGTCATCGAGCTCCCGACGCCGACACCAGAAGAAGTATTGATTTCAGTCAGTGAACAGCTCCGTCAAATCGGACTTCTCGTCGTCTTGTTGTCGGCGATGCACACGTTCAGTCATGAGCGGACGAACGGGACGCTCGCCTGGCTCAAATCGTTACAGATTCCGACGTCTCGCATCGTCGTCAGCAAATGGGCCCATTACGTCCTCTTGACGGTCGGTGGCCTCTTACTCGCCCAATTAGCGGCGGCGTACTATACGGTCATTCTTTTCGAGCCGTTTGATGTACCCGCATTTCTCGTCTCGACGGCACTTCTCGTCTGTCATTTCGTCGTTCAGCTCTCCATCTTCATTCTCCTCGCTGCCATAATTGAGAGCGGGGTCGTCGCGGTCGTCTTGACGCTCGGTCTCCATTTCGTCATGTCGCTCCTCATCGGATGGGTCGACCTCGATTGGATGCCATGGATGCTCGGTCCACAATCGAGCCAGGTGCTTCTAACCGAAGTGGATCTCGTGTGGCCACTCGTGACGGGAACCGTTGTCGTTCTCCTCTCCCTTTTCGTGGCATCGAAACGACTTCGATTCATGAGTCATTCGGCGTAAACGTCTGACCTCACAAATGATTCATTTGCCACTATCTTCCCTTGGATAAAAATGGTTATATTATTTTATATAGCATTTTTTGAAAATCGGGAGGCTTACTCATATGAAGTGGAAGACAACTACCCTATTTAGTTTAATTGCCGGCACCCTCCTTACCTCTCCCCTTCTGACACATGCGGAAGGTTCATTCCAACAGACGGAGAATGGCATCGTCTATACGTCGAGTGACGGGACGGTCTTGACGGGATGGCAAGAAATCGACGGCCATACATACTATCTGAATGAAGATGGCATGCTCCTCACAGGTTGGCAGGAAATCGAAGGGGCTACCTATTACTTTGAGACAGACGGTCGACTCGTCACGGGTGCTTACGCGATTGACGGCACGACATACACGTTTGACGAGAACGGAAAACTACTCACCGGCTGGCAGGAACGGGACGGTCTCGTCTACTATTACGATGAGACCGGTCAACCCGTCACGGGATTCCAGACAATCGCCGGCAAGCGCTATTACTTCAACGAGGATGGGGTCCGTCTCTCGGGATGGCAGCAGCTTGGTGACGCCAAGCATTATTTCTTCCCAGACGGCACCATCCGTACAGGGATGTATACGATTGACGGCAAGAAATATTATTTGATGGAGCAAGGGAAGAGGGCGACCGGATGGCAGACGATCGGCACACGTCGCTATTACTTCGGGGATGACGGGGTACGTCGCCAAGGACTCGCCCGGATCGGTGACAAGATGTACGGTTTCCATCCCACTTACGGATACCGTCTCGAAGGACTCTATCGCATCAACAATCGACACTATTTGTTCGGAAAATACGGCGACCGCAAGTATGGGCTACAGCGAATCGATGGTGTCATGTATGGGTTCCATCCGACGTACGGGTATCGGTTAGAAGGTGTCCATAAACTAAATGCACGCGTCTATTCATTCGACTCATACGGACGACGCGAATATGGGTTCCAAACGGTCGATGGGAAGAAGGTCGGATTCCACCCGACCTACGGATACCGGCTACAAGGGAAATTCCGATTGGATGGGAAGACGTATCATTTCCACTCGACGGGTGTCCCCGAGAAAGGATGGAAATATACGACCCAGTACGAGTATTACGCTCCCGCGTTGACGAAGAAGACGGATTGGCAAGCCATCGACGGCAAGTGGTATTACTTTGACACGTATGGAAAGATGTATCAAAACCGTCGTGTCGGCAACGCCTCGTTCGATGCGCGTGGCGCCTATTCTCAGGCACTGTCCATCTATAAGATGAGCGTCCCACTCTATCGTCAGTTCCCGATGGGCTATCCGTCCGGCTGCGAGTTCTTCTCCCTCAAGATGGCGCTTGAAGAGAAAGGTCGTGCCGTCAGCGCCTCGAGCTTATATAACGAGATGCCAAAGAGCATGTGGAACGCACGTTATGAGAACCGTCTCTATCGCTGGGTCGACCCAAACGTCATGTTCACGGGAGATCCGAAAGGGACGCTCGGCAAATATAAGAACTACGGGATTTATCCGAAAGGCATGGTCGGATTCGCCAGCAAATATCGTCCGGTGAAAGACTTGTCCAACCAAGGCCTCGGCTCGATCGAGCGCGAACTGTCGATGGGTAACCCGGTCATCGTCTGGGCGAGCGTCGACTTCAACAAACCGTACGGCTACTTCAACTGGTACACCGCTTCGAACAAGAAGTTCACCGGCTACGTCAACTATCACGTCATGTTGGCAACCGGCTATGACAAATCAAACTTGTATATCAACGACCCATATCGTGGACGCTTGGTCATCCCGAAATCAAAAGTGAGCGCCGTCATGAGCGCGACCGGATGGAAAGCGCTCGCGGTCAGATAAGTAAGAAGGAACGTGCCTTTAATCGAAGGGCACGTTTTTTGTGTGCGATTAGGAGAATAGTACGAAATTAAGAAATATAAATTCCTATTTTTATGATTAAATATTGAAATTTAATTTCCGGATGGTACACTCCTGTTAAGAAATTGAAGCGCTTACATGAATTAAAGGAGGAACTTCTGATGAAAAAATGGATGGGTGGTATGGCTGCGTTGACGATCCTCACGACTTCCATCGTCTGGTTGGATGCCGATGCGAAGTCTGAACCGAAAAAACCAAAGGTCGAACTCGGGGTCGACCGGTTGATGGAAAACCCGGAAATCTTGAAAGGAAAACGGGTCGGACTGATCACGAATCCGACCGGGATCAACGCGGAACGTACGAGCATCGTCGACCTGTTCGACCAGTCCGATGACTTCGAATTGACGGCACTGTACGGACCGGAACACGGCGTTCGAGGAGACGCCCAAGCCGGGTCGACCGTCAGCTCCTACATCGATGACGTGACGGGATTGCCCGTATACAGTCTATATGGTGCCACGAAGAAACCGACGGCTGAGATGCTACAAGATGTCGACGTGCTCGTCTTTGACATCCAGGATGTCGGGACACGCTACTATACGTATATCTATACGATGGCGTATGCGATGGAAGCCGCTGCCGAGAACGATATTCCGTTCGTCGTCCTCGACCGTCCGAACCCACAAGGTGGGCTTCGCGTCGACGGTCCGGTGCTCGACCCGGACTACTCCAGCTTCATCGGTCTCTATCCGATTCCATTAAAGCATGGGATGACCGTCGGAGAACTCGCGCAACTGTTCAACACCGAGTATCAGATTCAAGCCGACCTCGAAGTCGTCAAAATGAAAGGATGGAAACGTTCGATGATGTATGAGGACACGGGCCTCCCGTTCGTCATGCCGTCCCCGAACATGCCGACGACCGACACGGTCAACGTCTACCCTGCGACCGGATTGTTTGAAGGGACGAACCTATCCGAGGGTCGCGGGACGACGAAACCGTTTCAGCTGATCGGCGCGCCGTATATAAAAGCGCATGACTATGCGAATAAGCTGAACGAACTCGAGTTGCCGGGTGTCGCCTTCCGGGCCGCCTCGTTCACTCCGACGTTCTCCAAGCATGCGGGCAAACTGACGCACGGGGTTGAGGTGTATGTCACCGACCCGGTTCGATTCGAATCGACGCGAACCGGGATCGCGATGATTCAAACGGCTCATGACATGTATCCGGACGACTTCGAATTTTTAGCGAACGACTTCATCACGAAACTGACAGGAAACGCCTACGTGAAAGACATGATTCTCGAGGGAGCCCCGCTTAAAGACATCCTTTCGAAAATCGAGAACGAGCGGGACGCCTTCCTCCCGATTCGAAAAGAGTATTTGCTGTATAAATGACGCGAGGATGGGCTCACGAAGAGTCCATCCTTTTTGTAATGAAATGGTAAAACCAAAAATCACCCAAACAATATAGAATATAGGGAGTCCCACAAAAGGAGTCGATTCCATTGAAGAAGCATCTCTCTCTACTACTCACCATCATTCTGACACTCGGTGTGATCGGGTCGCCCTTCTCTATCAACCGCGTCCAAGCCTATTATGAGACGTCGATCAACACAACCGGTTACGTGACCAACATTAGTCAACTCAATGTCCGGCAGTCGCCTTCTTTGAGCGCGAAACGACTTGCACTCATTCCGCGAGACGGTTCGATGCGTGTCCGAACATCGTTCCAATTGGACGGTGTGCGCTGGTATAAGATTCAATGGGGCAGCGGCTACGCTTATCTGCCCGCCAAGTATGTCCGCTTGTCCACTGCCGAGGTGAAATTTACGAAACCGACGTACGTCAAACCGTCGAGCGTTTATTTAAAATCACGTCCGCTCACGACTTCTTCGAACGTCAAGTTCGTCCGGCAGGGTACAGAACTTGAGACTGTGTCATATCGCTATACCGGCACATCACGATGGTACAAGGTGCGCTACGGTTCATACACCGGTTACATCCTCGCCAACCATGTCAGCTTCACGTCGCCCGTCAATGTGTTGACCGAGACGAACAAAGAACGAGATGCTGCCGGCCTCTCTCTTCTCGCCGCTTCGAGTGAGGCGAACCGTGTCGCTCAAGTCCGTGCCGATGAGATGGCGCGTACGGGTCAATTCTCACACACGCTCAAGGAGAACGGCACACCCGGGGACACGTTAGACGCTTACCGTGTCCTATATCGGGGCTGGGGAGAGAACATCTATAAAGGATCGAGCGACCCGGTCCGGGCGGTCGATGCGTGGATGAACAGTAGTGGTCATCGTGCGAACATCTTGAATGCGAATTATACGCACCTCGGGATCGGCAAAGCGACCGATGCCCAAGGGTCGACCATCCATGTTCAAATCTTTTTAACGAAATAACCGCTGAAGGGACAGTCACGTCGTGGCTGTCTTTTTGTTCGGCAAAACAAAAAGCGGATTTGCATCCGCTCTTGAACCTGACACTCCTTATATCTCATGCTCTTTCACGAGCACACGAAAACGCGGTCGGACGGTCAATTCGATTGACGTCACGGTCCGCTTTCGATCTTCAGCTAGGACGATCAATAACTCTGCGTGGTCTCGCCGGTCTTCTAAAATCTCGACCTTGCTGACGGTACGGAGCAGTTGATAATATACAAGCTCCCCGTCCCCACCTTTAATATTGATTTCAAACTCGTGATAGCTCGGGGATATTTTAAAGTAGAACGTCTCTCCATGCTTATTCGTGAAACGAAAAATCGACTCATCATAATAGAACGGGAGTGTCGAATCCATTCGTTTCGGTTCGACTGTACAAAACGCAGAAAGCACGATTTCGTCTGGGAACAATGCCCCCTCTTGTTTATTGAATTGCCATCCTTTCATCCAAATCCCTCATTTCGACACTATAATTATCTGAATAATTAGATTATTGCACATTTCATGCGTTCCGGACAGGTAAATTCGTGACAATCCTCGAACACCTTTGTGTAGAACGAGGAATATTTCATATGCGAAAGGAGTATCACGATGTTCATTATCTCGCTCGACCATGTCACGAAACGGTTCGGGGATACGATCGCCTTGAACGACCTCAGTCTGAACGTGCAAGCAGGCGAACTGTTCGGGTTGCTCGGACCGAATGGTGCCGGGAAGACGACCGCCATTTCGGTCATGTTGAATCTGTACGAGGCGGACTCCGGTTCGATTCACATTTTTGGAAAAGCGATGCCAAAAGACGAACTGGCCATCAAACGCCGCGTCGGGATCGTGCCGCAACACGTCTCCGTCTATGACCAGCTGACCGTCTATGAGAACATCCAATTTTTTGCGGAGCTGTATGGCTTCAGTCCGAAAGAAGCGAAACAAAAGACCGAGGCCGCGCTCCACTTCGTCGAGCTCGATGCCCATCAAAAGAAACGCCCGCCCGAACTGTCCGGCGGTCTCCTCCGTCGCCTCAATATCGCCTGTGGCATCGTCCATGAACCCGAACTCATCTTCATGGATGAACCGACCGTCGCCATCGATCCGCAGTCGCGAAATACCATTCTAGAGAACATCCGCGAACTGAACCGCCGCGGTGCCACCATCATCTACACGTCTCATTACATGGAAGAAGTCGAACTCCTCTGCGACCGGATCGCCATCGTCGATGAAGGAAAGATCATCGCCGAAGGGACGCAGGACGAACTGAAAGACCGTGTCATGACGCTCGAGACGGCCCGGATCAAAGTCGATGCGCTCACACCTCACTTGCTCGAACGACTCGATGCACTCGACCACGTTCAAAAAGTGGAGTATGAAGAGCCGTACATCGAGGTGTCGTTAGACAAGGACACGCCGCTCGCCCCGCTCCTTGAGACGCTCCATCAAGAACATGTCCATTTCACTTCCATCACGGTCGACCGTCCTTCCCTCAATACCGTCTTTTTGGCATTGACGGGGAAGACGCTTCGGGAATAGGAGGGGCGTCATGTGGACCTTCATCAAATATGATGTAAAACAGCGACTACGGGACCGAGCCACCCTCTTTTGGATGCTCATCTTTCCGCTCATCCTCATCTTTGGACTAGGGACGATGCTGTCGGCCGTCTTCAGTGACACGTTCAAACTTCCGGTCACGAACGTCGCCTACGTCGAATCGTCGACCGACCAGTATCGCGAGCCACTCGAGGCCTTTTTAAATGAAGAAGACATTCAAGCTTTCATCCGACTCGTTCCATACGCTGACCTCCCATCTGCCGAACAAGGTGTGAACGATGGCGATGCCGATGTCATCTTGCAACTCGATGGACCTGACATCACACTCTTCTATGAGGAACCGACGACGGTCGAGTTCGACGTCCTCGATGCCATCCTCGGTCAGTATACAGCCATCGCCAATCAACAGATCACACTCGCTGAAGCAGGCGTGTCGGCCCCATATGTGAATGAGGCTTGGCTCGATACGGAAAGTGTCGACTTGGCAGGACGTACCCCGACCTCGCTCGAGTATTTCACCGTCACGATTTCAATCATGACGGCATTGTTCGGGTCGTTTTATATCACATCGATGGCACGAGAAGAGCAACCGAATACAGGCAGTTACTTACGCATCCAAGCGGCCCCAGTCCGAACGGTCGAGTATCGACTCGCGCGGACGTTCAGTCGCTACGTCATCATCTTGTTGCAGCTCATCCTCTTGTTTTGGTTCAGCCATTTCGTCTATCGCACATTCGACTTGGCGAACGTACAGTTCGGCTATCTGATTCTGTCTTGGTTCGCCTTGACCGCGTACGGGGTCGCCATCGGATTTCTGATTGTCAACTTGCCGAAGTTGAGCGCGACGACAAAGGATGCGATCGTCAACGGCTTCGTTGCCATCCTCATGATTCTATCCGGTGGCTACGTCCCCGGTTTTGACCAAGTGACGCTGAACTACGCGCCCTGGGCCGCCTACGTGTTCATGCCAATCTTTATGCGGGACGGGATGCTAGCCGTGCTCCTGCGGGAAGGGGACATGAATCTGTATTGGCAAAGCCTCGGATTGCTCGGGATTCATCTCCTTGTCTTGATCGCATTCAGCTACATTCTCTCGAAAGGAGTGAAGCGTCATGGTACTCATTAGACATGTGGCCAAACGGATGCTTCGAAAGAAAGGACTGTGGGTGTTCACCTTCGTGTCGATGTTCGGTTTCGCGCTCATCCTCTCCTTCGTCGGTGGTACGTCCAGTTTGAACGCATCCATCGGGATTGTCGACCGGGATGGTGGACTCCTCGCCGAACGTCTCATTGACGAGGCCGAACGATTTGGTCGGGTCACATTGCTCGAATCGAGCACGGAGGATGTCTTGTTAGAAGGAGAAGATATCGTCCTCATCATTCCAGAAGACTTCACGGAACAGGCGTTCACAGGAGACATGCCTCGCCTCTCCTTCTCTGCGATCGCCGGGAGTGATGCCTCGTTGATCGAGCAGGCGCTGAACGGTCATCTGTCCCGCGAACGTCAACTGCTCGAAGCGAGCAACTATGAGGAAGCGACGTTCGAAGAGCTCGCATCCATTGAGACGGCGAACGGTTACACACTTTCAAGTGAACCTTTTCAGGAAAGTGTCGCCACGACCGCTCGGACACAAGCCTTCTTCGGTCTATTGTCGTTCATCATGATGTCGACCTTTCTCCAGTTCATCCCCATGTTTGTCGCAGACGACCGGGACGAGAAGATTTATGCGCGGTTGTTTGCCTCACCGGTGACACCACGGCGTTACTTCGCCTCCCTGCTCCTCGCCTTTTATCTCGTCGGCTTCGTCTACGTGATGCTGTTGATTGGTGTGAGCCTCGCTCTATATGGTCAGGACGTATGGACACATCTTCCGACCGTGTTCGCCTTGTTTTCTTCCTATTTGCTCGTCTGTCTGGCACTCGGTGGTCTCATCGCCGTCTTTGCGACGAATCGGGAGAAGGCGAACATCTTTCAAATCTCGGTCACGATGGCATCCGCTATCACCGGTGGGGCATTCATCAGCCTCCTTTGGTTACCGGATTCATTGAAACTCGTCGGTCGTTTCTTGCCGACCTATTGGTTAAATAACGGTGTCATCACGATGTATGAGGGACAGTTCCCGTTCCTCTCCATCCTTGTCATGATCGGCATGACCGGCATCGTCTTCCTCTTCACCATCCTCGTGTTGAAGAAACGACCCCTGACCGTTTGAAAAAGCGAGTCCCCCACATTCAGGAGGACTCGCTTGTTTATTGTTGAAGTGTCGGCACGACTTTTTCAAAGAAGACGTCGACGAGCGTCGGATCGAACTGTTTCCCTGCCTCTTGTTTGATGATGGCAAGTGCCTCGTCAATCGTCTTCGCTTGTCGATACGGTCGCCCCGTCACCATGACATCGAACGTATCGGCGACGGCGATAATTCGCGAGGCGAGCGGGATGTCATAATCACTCAAGCCTTTCGGATAGCCTTTCCCGTCCCATCGTTCATGGTGCGCCAAGACAATTTCCGATAAGGCGACATATTCGGGTACGGTACTTAAAATATTGTAACTGATTTCCGGGTGGCGTTTGATTTCATACCATTCCGATTCGGTCAGCTCGCCCGGTTTATCCAAAATATCGTTGCTGATTGCTACTTTTCCTATGTCATGGAGAATAGCGGCCGTTCGAATCTCATTCACTTCAGCATTCGTGAAGCCCATCGCTTCTGCCAGTTGCCCCGCTAAATTGGCGACTCGTTGAGAATGCGCTTCTTCTCGTGGAATCTTCTCATACAGCGTGCGCATGATGATTTGAATGGAATAGTGGCGTCGACTCTGCTTTTCAGAAACCTTGTGGTGATACATCCGATCTTCCGCTAAATTGAACACCTCGGTCAATTCGACATTCGAGTCATGTTTGACCGCTTCACCGAATGATGCGGAAATCGGTAATCCCTCAACCGTCTGCTCGTGGAAGAGACGACCGAGACGATCCGACAGCTGTTTCGCCTCATCGAGCGTCGTATTCGGAGAGATCACGACGAACTCATCGCCTCCGACTCGTGCCACTTCATCTTTCGCGCGCAATTCATTTCGCAAAATATTCGCCGCTTCGACGAGCAGCTGGTCTCCGACCAAGTGTCCGAACGCATCGTTCGTGAGCTTCAACCCGTTGATATCGATGACGATGAGTGTGAGCGGATAAAAGTGGTCATCATCATAGCGCTCCAACGCCTCTTCAAAGTAACGCCGGTTTTTAATGCCCGTCAATTGATCGTGGTAACTGAGATACTCAATCTCTTTCTCATATGTTTTCTTCTCCGTGACATCTCCGATATAACCGTGCCACAAGACATGGCCTTCCGCAATCTTCTCCGGACGAGATGACCCGAGAATCCAGATGGTTCGTCCGTCCTCGGTCAACACACGAAACTCTGCGTCCCAAATCGTCAAATTACGATACGATTCATCAATCGACTGCATGACATGGGGATAATCGTCCGGGTGCATCCGGCGGAAGACAAGACTCGCATCCGCCTGTACCTCTTCTGCCGAAATCCCTAACATATCTTCAAAGCCCCGGCTAAAGAACGGGAAGTTGAAGCTCCCGTCAGGCAACAATTCGAATTGATAGATGGCACCCGGGATTTGGTCGGATAGTTTCGTCAAGAGGCGGTCCCGGTCGGCCAACTTTTCTTCCAATTGGACCCGGTCCGTCACGTCTTTCGCGACCGCATAAATGTAATCCCCTTGAAGTTTACAATGCCATTCGATTGAGCGGTACGTATCGTCGATCGTCCGGAATCGGTTGACGAATCGGAACAACTCGCCACGTTCTTCAAGCTCCACAAATCCTGCTTCCGTGATCACCTCATCGTCCGGGTGAATCAGACTAAGAAAATCGATATTCTCCAACTCATCAAGCGAAAACCCTAATACGCGCTCCCACGTATCGTTCAAGTGTAGCACTTGCCGTGTGTTGAAGGCCATGATGCATTCCAAGTCGAGCGTGCCAAATCCATCGAACATTGATTTCTTCGTCTCACCCACTTGATGATCGGCTTTCGTCAATTGCTGAAGTACATGGACGAGGTACAACTCGACGAGACCGAGGCGGTTCGCTTGTTTCCCTTGCTCCATCACAATCGTCAAGTCTCCGTATAAAATACCGTCTTTCTCGATTTTGAAGAGAACGACTTCTCCAAGCGAGAAAATTCGAAGTAGATTTTTAACGAGACGTGTTGGAAGCGCACCATCAATAAGTGGACCAATCCCATCAAATACACGAGGATTTGATTGTTTGAACAGGTCACGCCGCTGATCCGTCATCGGCCATTTCCTTCCGACCGGATGAAATCCAAGGATATCGAGACTTCTTTCTAACATCTCGTCAATGCCGGATAAGGCGACGGTCGTGTAGGACTCTCCATCGTTCTCCATTAAATTGAGCGCGACCGCCTTCGCTCCCGTGAAATCACGAATCTGGTCGAGGAATTGTTGATTCATCAATAAATCGCTACCCGTCGAGACGAAGCGATGGGAGACGTTGACGAGCTGCTTCAACGCATTGTTTTCTTGTACATGTCGGGTGATGTCATGGAACGTGACCGATACGAATCCTTGGCGTTCACTGAACACGGACATCTCGAACCATGACTTGTTGCGCCGAGAGAAGTGTTCAAACGTCACCGTTCCACCTTCGTTGACGACGTGTGCCACTTGGATCATCCACTCCCGCTCACTATATTCAAAGTCCTTTAAGGCGCTTGATACTTTTTTCCCGATGAAGTGTTTTCGCTTCCCCTTCATGATTTTCTCAAAGGCAGGATTCACTTCAAAGAATTCATAGTCGATCGGCTCCGAAGCGTCGTCGTAAATCACTTTAAACTCGACGTAGCCTTGGGGCATATAACGCAACAATGTGTCGTATGAAGAATGATGGGGGTTTGTCACGTCACTTCCTCCTCAGCAAATAAAATCTCCACTCAGTTTACCTCATTTGTGATAGATTCCCTATTTTTTCCGAACTCATTCCCAACTTTTTATTTTAAGTTTTCGTAAAGTGAAAGTTCTTCCCTTGCCCCATCCCCTCACCTTTGTTAGACTGATTTCGAAAACCGATATCGAATTTCGATATTAAGGAGATGACACGTATGGAAGACCGCGTCTTGCGGAAGTTGTTTCTCGGTTTCATCCACATCCATATCTTGCACCACGCCGCGGAACATCCCGTGTACGGAGCATGGATGGTCGATGAGCTTCGGGAGCACGGTTATGAAATCAGTGCCGGTACGCTCTATCCGATCTTGCACGGGATGGAGAAAGACGGGCTCTTGGTTCGTGAAAACGAGACGGTCGATGGACACGTTCGCAAAAACTACGTGACGACCGAAAAAGGACGTTCTGTGTTGGCGGAAGCCCGTCAAAAGGCATACGAGTTATTCAAAGAAATTAAGGAGTGAAGATATGACGACACAACGTGTGACGTTCAAGACGTTACTAGAAATTTTATTCGTTTCAACGAGGCTCGGTCTCACCTCATTCGGTGGTCCGGTCGCCCACCTCGGTTACTTCCACGAGGAATATGTGAGACGACGCAAATGGATGGATGAGAAAGCTTACGCCGACCTCGTCGCCTTATGCCAATTCTTGCCCGGACCGGCGAGTTCACAGGTCGGGATCGGCATCGGGATTGTCCGCGGTGGCATATTAGGTGGAATCACCTCGTTCATCGGCTTCACGACGCCGTCGGTCATTGCCCTCATCCTGTTCGCTTTATTGTTGTCTGGGCTCGACGTGTCCGACGCAGGTTGGCTTTACGGCTTGAAGGTCGTCGCCGTCGCTATCGTCGCCCATGCCATCTTAGGAATGGCGAGTAAATTGACACCTGATACAAAGACACGAACGATTGCCTTTTTTGCCTTGGCAGGCGTCCTACTCTGGCAAACGACGTTCAGTCAGGTGCTGTTCATTCTTCTTGCGGCCCTCGCAGGATTCCTGTTGTTCAAGCCGGACCGCCTCGATGCGAAATCGAGTGCGTTCCCGATTTCGAAACGTCTCGGGACCGTTCTGCTGTCGATTTTTGGGGCACTTCTCGTCATCTTACCGATTTTACGGGAGACGTTTGAGAATCAGACGATTGCCTTGTTCGATAGCTTTTACCGGGCCGGTGCCCTCGTCTTCGGCGGCGGACACGTGGTTTTGCCACTACTAGAACGAGAACTTGTACCCGCCGGCTTCTTGAGTGAAGAAGCCTTCCTTGCAGGATACGGTGCCGCTCAGGCCGTCCCTGGTCCGCTCTTCACGTTCGCTTCCTATCTCGGAACGGTGATTAACGGTGTACCGGGTGGCATCCTGGCGACGGTCGCGATTTTCTTGCCGGCCTTCTTGCTCATCCTTGGGGCACTTCCGTTTTGGGATGCGCTCCGTCATAACCCGAAAGTCGCCGGCGCTCTTATCGGAGTCAACGCGGCAGTGGTCGGGATTTTGATCGCGGCATTCTACAGCCCGATCTTCACGAGTACCGTCAACGGTGCGGTCGACTTCGTGTTTGCCGCCTTCCTGTTCGTGATGATTGCTTATTGGAAGTTACCACCGTGGGCACTCGTCATCGCCGGGGTACTCGGTGGGACGTTGATTAATCTGATGTAAGGTGCAAGGGACCTCGTGTCCCTTTTTTGTTGGATTTTCACGTCATTTGATTGTTAATCTTTTGAAACCATTCCCTCTTCCTCGCTCGTTATACTGAAGAATGGATTGAAAAATAAGGGAAATGTCCGCTTTACTAGAAAGGAAGTGGGGGCATGAAACCACTCAAACATACAACGTATATGCCTGGTCTCGACGGCTTGCGCACGTTCGCCGTCTTGGCTGTCATTTTATATCATTTAAATGTACCTTACATATCCGGGGGATTCCTCGGTGTCGATGTCTTCTTCGTCCTTTCCGGTTACTTGATTACCGGCATCTTGATTCGCGAATGGACGAAGACCGGCACAATCGATTTGAAAAGATTCTATGTCGCACGTTTCCGTCGTTTGTTGCCGGCGCTCGTCTTGATGCTGTCTGTCGTGATGACGTATGTGACGCTGTTTGACCGCTCCTTGCTCGATACGGTGCGACAGGATTCACTGGCGGCACTTGCCTATGTGAACAACTGGTGGTATATCTTCCACGAAGTCTCCTACTTCGAAAGTTTCGGAAAGCCATCGCCGCTTCAAAACCTATGGTCTCTCTCCATCGAAGAACAGTTTTATGCGGTCTGGCCGTTGCTCCTACTCGTCGGTCTCGCGTTCCGGAAACGATTGCTCCAACTACTCGCTGCGCTTTTATTCGTCTCCGCCGCCTGGATGGCATTCCGATATGTACCAGAAGCCGACCCGAGTCGCGTCTACTACGGGACCGACACACGCTTGTTCGGTCTGCTTATGGGAGCCGTCCTCGCGTTCGGTTGGCGCCCGGACACGTTTAAAGAGACGATTCCGAAGATCGGACGTCACATCTTGAATGGGGGCGGCGCCATTTCGCTCATCGCCATCGTTGGCATCATCCGAACCGTCAACGCCTACGACGCGTTCCTCTATTATGGAGGCTTCTTGCTCGTCGCGTTCCTATCCGCCCTATTGATTGCCGCTGTCGCCCATCCGGCGACCATTTGGTCACGACTGTTTGGAAGCGCTTGGCTTCGCGTGATTGGCACCCGGACGTATGGGATTTATTTGTGGCACTACCCGGTCATCATTCTATCGACACCGCTCGATCGACTCGGGACCTTCTCGCCACTTCTTTCCGTCGGGCAAGTGGCGTTGACGCTTTTGATCGCCGAGTTGTCGTATCGCTTCGTCGAGACACCGATTCGTCGAAACGGATTCAAACAAGCGTTCCGTCAGCTCGTCTCAACACCGACGCACCCGAACGCACGCTTTGCCGCCACGGCATGTGCGACCGCGCTCTCACTCGTTCTCGTTGGGAATTTGACCATTCTGGCGTTCTCTGAGTCGAAGCCGGTCGAAGATGAAATTCCTGTCGTGAAAGTACCGATGCCAAAAGATGAGACAAAGGACGTTCCGAAAGAATCGGAATCTAAGGAAACAGAGGAAGTCCCGTCTGAAGATCAATCGACAAAAGAAAACAAAGCACCAACTGAAAAACCAGAAGAACGAACATGTCCACCGGCTCTCGCGATTGGCGATTCGGTCATGCTCGGATTGAACGAATATTTGGCAGATGCTTTCCCGAATATGAAAATCGACGCCCAAATCGGACGTCAAGTTCGCGATGCGATTCCAGTTGCCTCTCAGTACCAATCGTATAATGCTCCAGGTCACGTCGTGTTCCTCCATCTCGGAACGAACGGTGCCTTCAAAATGGAGCAACTCGAGACGTTGCTCAAGCAGTTCGAACGAGCAGATGAAATCTATTTGATCAACACACGTGTCCCACGTCCATGGGAGAGTGAGGTCAATAAAAAACTCGCTCGGGCCAGTGAGCTTCATGAGAACGTGTCCCTCATCGATTGGCATGAACGCTCAATCGGGAAAGAAGCATACTTCGAAAGTGACGGGGTCCATTTGAATATCAAGGGCGCCGAAGCGTTCGGCCACGTGCTGAACGAAGAAATCGGCTGTCAAGCAAACTAGGCTCTTGCGAGTGCAAGAGCCTAGTTTTTTTCTTTCATAAATACATAACGTCCCAACAGCTTCACATACGCCAATACTTCACGAATGAGATATCGCCCTTTCGCAAGCGGTGGGGTCGGTGCATATAGGGCATCGCTCTCGAGCTGAAAATACAGTCTCGCAATCAGACGGGCCCGCGGCACATGAAAGTCATTCGTCACAATCGTCACACCTGATGCTCCATCCCAAAACAGACGGCTATGCTCAAAGTTCTCGATTGTCGACGTCGATGTCGCTTCCACATGAATCCGTGTAGCATCGATTCCTTGCGCCATCAGTTCTCGTTCAATGACACGCGCCTCTGCCATCCCTTCATCTGGTCCCTGTCCACCTGTTGCGATCAGTTCGACATGAGGATGTGCCTTCGCATAGGCGGCCGCCACGTCAATTCGATGTTGGAGTGCCCGGGATGGTCGAGTCCCATTCACTTTCGCCCCAAGGATGATGACGAACCGATATGTCCCTAATGCGTTCTTTCTCATGTTGTCACCCCGCCTTCGTACGTTCTTTCCTAACTTTACTCAAACAAAGAAATGATTGCACGAATCCGCTCTTTTTTACAATTTCAAGTAAGTATATTTACATAAATATGAAAATAACATTTGAAATATCCAAAAATTGTTTTATGATAAGGGAGGTAAGACTTCTTGAGGGAGGACTGGTGAACCATGACAGATTCAGATAAGTGGTTATCCACCCGCTTCTTGTATACACGCGATGCACGACTGTTTGCAGAGATTGAGGTTGTCGAGCTCGACCCGACTCACTATAAGTTCGTGATTCATCCGACACCGCTTGGCGCCGGGGAATCTCCTTATATGCGACAAGGTCCGTTAGACTCAGACCATCTCCCCTCTGCCTTTTCCGATGTGAGCCGTGTGTATTCGAGACAGCTGGATTGCTTGCGTGCCGCGACACGTCTCGTCTCTTCGATTGGACCAGCTCGCTTCACAGCACATTGACCAAAAGAACGGAGTCGCACAGTTGCGACTCCGTTCTTTCTTATTGCTTCGACAATTTGACGATGATTGGAATCGGTTGATTGATTCCTTGATATGTCGCTCGTAGAACAACCAAATGGTCTTGCTGATCACGTTTAATCGTCACGTTATAACCTTCTTGTTGTGTTTATTCGGTTTCGTCGGACAATCGCTGAAGGGCTAATCGTAACTGACTGATCTCAGCAGACTGCTCCGATTGAATCGCACGAAGTTCATCAAGGTGTCGCTTAGTCGTCTCGAGCTCCTCGCGCATAGCTTCCAGTCGTTGCTCCCGATCCGCTAATTTCCACGAACAGAGCCGATTCGCGCGACGAGCATGCAGTTGGTCGTAACGAACGTGTGGATAACGAGCCACCAAATCGATTTCCTCGACTCCCTCTTGTCTCACCTCTTCGAGCAGATCAAGGAGAAGCCGTTGCGCCGCTTCATCACGGAAATGTTCATCCACGAGTGCGGCCGAGAAACGTGCGAGCTCTCGTCTCGTCGTCTCATCCATCAATTCGAGGATGGCATCACCGATTCGACCCGATGTGTATCCATCGTATTTCGTCCCGATGCCACCAAAGTTCGTACTCGCAATATCTTGCCACGTCGAAGGTGTGACCAGCCCCTGATAACTTTTGCTCCCGACGGCGATGGTCGGTTTGCCGACCGCCATCCCTTCTAGCGCAGAGCGCCCTGGGGCGATGACGAAATCGGCACGACGCATCACTTCGGGTAAATCGTCTTGCTCGACCCAACCAAGCCAGTCCATCGTCTGACTGGTCCCTTCAAGCGCTTCCCCATAACGTGATGCGTATTTTTCCCGTTGTGTCCCGTCCCCGACAATGAGCCAATCAATCGGTAAAGACTTGATCCGCTCGTCTTCTAGCGCATCCAAAAAGACATCTAAAATGAACAGTTTGTCCGCATCTAGTCGCGAGGTGAATAGACCCGTCACGCGCTCTGACGACACGCTCGTCACATCCGGGACGAATGCATCATCGACTCCATTCGGAATGACGATGAGCTTCGATTCGATGGCCGGACAGTGCTCCACGAGATGGGTCGCGATCCGTTCCGAGACGGCGATCACTCGCGAGACGCTCGTATGATACTGCTCAATCTCATCATAATACATCCCATGGATGACGAGGACGAACGGGATGCCGTGTGTCTCTGCCACCGCTAGGCCGACCTGTCGTGAATCGAACGGATGGGCATACACCAGATCGAAGGATTGTGTCACTACCACATCGATCACACGGGTGACGTCCTCATTGGAATAATCGGTTCGTATGACCTGCCCACCGAGCGCCTCTACCTCTTTGGCAAAGGGACCTGGCTTACAGACGACGGTCACCTCATGACCCTCTCGAATAAGCACTTTCACAGATGAGAGAATGTGTCGATGAAGCCCACCCATCGCGGAGTGGAAGAATACCGGTAGCAATACGTTCATGAAGCGCACCTGCCTTTTCGAAGGAATTGCGTTCGATCACAGACCTTCTTGATACATCGACCCGAGTCCTGTGATTCGGTCATTGTGTAAGAACAGAACCGCATCGACATCGTTCTCTTCCGCATATTCCGCGATGCTGACATCGTAGTCATCGAGATAGCGAACGTCGATTGCCGATACCGTCCCGAACGACTCGCCAAGGTAGCCGAGTACCGGGTTCGCATAAGAATCTTTCAACACGAGGAGATGATCGTCATTTTTCGGATTCTCCTGCGTGATTTTCGCGAGGGCGTAGTTGTCACCCATGAACAAGTTGTAGTAGTTCGTGAAGTCGTCCGTGTTGTTCAACACGTCTTTGTCGAGGACGCCATGTCCACAGTCATCCCCGTTTCGACAGACCGTCGTCGTGAATCCGTCTTTCGGTTCGAGATACGTGAACGTGTCCGCCGATTCGACATACGGCATCGAGATTTCCCGGGCATGAGACCCGTAAAACGTCCCGTCGACCGTCTTCACGTCCATCTCATCCGCGGTCAACACCGGTGCATCCGGGAACTGCTCGCTTAAGCGGTCCATGATTTGACCGTATGCGAGAAATGCCCCTTCCGCTCGCCAGTGGTGATCGGTTTTGAAATAGATATCCTCACCCGGTTCGTCACCGAGCGTCTCCTCCAAGTCGATGAGCGGGATGTCATTCTCTTCGATCCGCTCATGTAACTCGTCACGATTCTCCGCATCCGCCGACTCGATGTAATCCGGGAAGATGTTTTGTCGCGTCGCATAGACCGGCTTACTCGGTGCCGAGGCGAAGTAAGACGGGATGCCGGCATCATCCATCTCTTTTTTGAACTCTTTGAAGAATACACCGAGCGAAGAATACTGACTTTCGTTCGCATCCGGACCGTACAAGAATCCATCGATGCTGATGACGCCGTTATTCATCTGTTGTTGCAACACGTTCAGTTGCACCCAGGCCTGCGTTTCAATCCACAGGTTTCGCTCAAACACCTGGTCGTTCGCTGACGCCTCGAACTCTTCCATGTACGACCCATTTAAAATCGTTTCGATGGATGGCTCAGGACGCTTCGCCAATATGCGTCCCTCGGTGGCCGAGCTTTCCTGCTCGTTACCGAAGGCATAAACGGCAAGTCCATAAAAGATGGTGCCAAGGAAGCCGAGCAAAAGGATACTGTTGACCACCCAAGAGAGGCGCCGTCCTTTCGAACGGACTTGTTCGCTTTTGGTTTGTTGTTCCATTGTCAGCCCTCCTTAGAACCGGAAATAAATAAACGGATTGAATGTACTCGAGACGACGTACGAAATCGAGATGCCGAAAATGAGCAAGATATAAGCTGCTCGGGCAAGACCTGCGCTCGCGGCAAGAACCGGACGTTCCGAGTCCACCTCGTGGCGCAAGAAATGAGCGACCAGCATCTTCGGAAGCGGTGTGGCAGCAATCATCGCCAACAGAAGAACCGTTCCGTATTGGACGAGATAGAAGTATGCCGTTTGGTCGAACAGTTCGCCACCGTGTAAACCAAACATGACTTGGAGATAGGCAATCGCGTATGGGAAATCATCGGCACGGAAGAATACCCAACCGATGACGACGACGAATAATGTGAACACATGCGCGAGCCATGCCGGCCACGCAGCGAGCCATTTCCCGAGAAATGCCCGTTCGAACATAATGAAAATCCCGTAATAGAGACCCCAAGCGATGAATGTCCAACTCGCTCCGTGCCATACGCCGGTTAATAACCAGACGATGGTCAAGTTGCGATACGTCTTCCATGGGCCTTGACGATTCCCGCCGAGCGGGATGTACACGTAGTCTCGGAACCAACTTCCGAGCGAGATGTGCCAACGACGCCAAAACTCAGACACCGATTTCGAAATATACGGATAATTGAAGTTCTCAAGGAAATGGAACCCAAACATCCGACCAAGACCGATGGCCATATCCGAATAACCGGAGAAATCAAAATAAATTTGGAGCGAGTAGGCGATGATTCCAATCCAGGCGAGTGTCGTCGACAGGTCCCCCGCCGATTGACTGAACACTTGGTCGGCCACATAACCACAACTGTTCGCCAAAATCATCTTCTTCCCTAGACCGATGACGAAACGTTGGATCCCAGAGACAAAGTCATCAATCGTCTCACGGCGGTCCACGATCTCATCTGCGACCGTTTGGTAACGGACGATCGGTCCGGCAATCAATTGCGGGAAGAACGAGACGTAAAGTGCCAAGTCGAACAAGTTCTTCTGGAGACGCCCATCGTTCCGATACACATCGATGACGTAACTCATCGCTTGGAACGTGAAGAATGAAATCCCGAGTGGTAGCGGGATCTCCGGGTCGTTCAGCGAGAAGCCGAACACCGAGTTGACGTTCTCGACGAAGAAACTCGCGTACTTGAAGACCCCAAGCATCCCGAGGTTTCCGAGAAGCATGAGCGCCATCGTCCATTTGATCTTCTTCGCATCGTCCCGATACTTATCGACCATAAAGCCGAAGAAGTAGTTCATGACGATTGAAGCGAGCATGATGAGGACGAAACGTGGTTCACCCCATGCGTAGAAGAACAAACTTGAAACGAGTAGAATCGTATTCTTCAGCCAGCGTGGTGACACGAAGTACAACAACAGCACGACCGGCAAGAAATAAAATAGAAATACCGTGGAACTAAATAACATACCGAATGGTCCCTTTCTCCCTTAAGACTTGCTCCGTTCAGCGGAACGTTACATAGAGGTCATCGAATCGTACTGTGATCGGGTCAAGCGTCTCGACGATGTATTTGTACGACATCTTGAAATACTTGGCGCCTTCCACCTGTTTCACGACTTCTTCAATCGGATTCATCCCCGGATTCAACGTGAGCGAGAAACGTTTGTTCGAAAGACGCTCCTCATCTGAGTATTGCATGACGTACAGTTCAAATCGAACGGTGCGATCGCCTTCGACGTAAACGGCAGTCTTCATTTCCATCTCGTCCCCTTCATCCATTTTGGCGTCTGCCAAAAAGATTTTTGACGGTGGAATCTCAAACTTCAAATCAAACAATTGGACGTAAATCGAGTCCGTTAACGCTTGTGGTAAAAATGTGACTTCTGTCTTGTATTCTTCTTCGCGCATCGACATATGGTTTTTATGCGGTCCGCGCGGATAGTAATGATAAATCGCCGGACGAATTCGCTTCGTTGACATACAAGCACCTCCGAATCGTTAGGATGATGATACAGAAAAGAGTTGCTGTGCTGGGCACAAAACAACTCTATTCGCTTTCATTTAGTTGGCAAGGATAGCATCGACGATTCGACGTGACGCCTCACCATCACCGTACGGGTTCGATGCTTGTGACATCGCTTTGTATGCCGTTTCGTCAGACAAGAGCTCATCCGCGAGTGAGAAGATGTTCTCTTCTTCGATCCCTGCGAGTTTGAGCGTTCCTGCAGCCACACCTTCTGGACGTTCTGTCGTGTCACGAAGGACGAGGACAGGTACACCGAGAGATGGTGCTTCTTCTTGTACGCCACCTGAATCCGTTAAGATCAAGTGCGACGTCGCCGCATAGTTGTGGAAGTCGAAGACGTCGAGCGGTTCAATCAAGTGGACACGTTCGACATCGTGAAGAATCTCGTTAGCGAGTTCACGAACGACCGGGTTCATGTGGACCGGATACACGACTTCGATGTCATCATACTTCTCGATCAAGCGACGGACCGCACGGAACATGTTGCGCATCGGCTCACCCAAGTTCTCACGACGGTGCGCCGTCAACATGACGAGGCGACGACCTTGTGAACGGATGCTGTCGAGCAACTCGCTCGCATAGTCGTCACGGACTGTCGTTTTGAGTGCGTCGATTGCCGTGTTCCCTGTGACGAAGATCATCTCTTCATTCTTGCCTTCACGAAGGAGGTTGTCACGCGACGTTTCCGTCGGTGCGAAATGAAGGTCGGCCATGACACCCGTCAATTGGCGGTTCATCTCTTCCGGGAATGGTGAATATTTATTGTGTGTGCGCAGGCCAGCCTCAACGTGACCGACTGCGACTTGGTTGTAGAAAGCTGCGAGTGATGCCGCGAATGTCGTCGTTGTGTCCCCGTGGACCAACACGATATCTGGCTTCGTTTCAGCGATGACCTCGCCCATCCCTTTCAATACACGTGACGTGACATCGTAAAGCGTCTGCTTGTCTTTCATGATATCGAGGTCGTAGTCCGGTTTGATTTCGAACAACTCGAGCACTTGGTCAAGCATTTGACGGTGCTGCGCTGTCACGACGACAATCGGTTCTACCCCTTCACGTTTTTTCAACTCAAGTACGAGTGGTGCCATTTTGATGGCTTCTGGTCGCGTCCCAAAGACGGTCATGACTTTTTTCATAGGTCGTTTCGCACGGTCTGACTTCGCCGTGCTTCCTCCTCCCAATTGCTCACGCTTCGTTCGATACAGCGACCGACGAATGGCGTGTTTGTAGTTGTTCTTCTGTCAAAGGCGGTAAGATATACGTCTCTCCGAGCTCCGTCGCATCGACGACCGTCGTACGACGTTTGAGCTTATCGGCTTTAAACGAGTCTTGTTGCTCTTTTGACAAGTTGCGGAACCATTTCAAAAACTTATTGTACTCCCGAACGACTTCATCGACCGGTCCATATTCGCGCACTTCTCCAAACTCGAGCCAAAGGCCGAGCGTACAGAATTGGCGAACTTGTGAGACCGAGTGACTGATGAAGAAGATCGTCTTCCCACGGTCTTTGAACTCGTTCATCTTGGCGAGACACTTGTCGGTGAACGTTTGGTCCCCGACCGAGAGCGCCTCATCGATGACGAGGATGTCCGGGTCGACGTTGATCGAGATGGCGAATCCGAGACGGGACTTCATCCCGCTCGAGTACGTTTTGACTGGCTGATTGATGAAGTCGCCGATATCGGCGAACTCAATGATGGCCGGTGTCAAGTCGATAATCTCCTGTTTCGTCATCCCGAGCATCAAGCCTTTGAGCTCGATGTTCTCGAGCCCCGTCAAGTTACCGTTCAAACCAGAAGAGATCGCAATCAACGCCGTCTTTCCGTGAAGTTCGATTTTCCCGTGCGTCGGCGGCATCACGTCAGCCAGCAAGTTCGACATCGTCGACTTCCCTGACCCGTTGATCCCGATAATCCCGACCACTTCCCCGGGTGGAACTTCAAACGTGACATTGCGGAGCGCGTAAAACTGTTTGCCCCCTGCTTTACTGAAGAAGATCTCCTTCAGCTTATCAGATTGCTTGTTATAAAGCGTATATCGTTTCGATACGTTTTCAAATTTAACCTGGTACATAAGGTCCTCCTCAAATGTAATCGATGAAGTGTCGACGGAAACGCAAATGAATCATCGACCCGACGAAGAAGAGAACGAAGACGATGGCCCAGTAATAGAGACCGTAAGCCCAGTTAGTCGCCAACCAGTCGGTTCCGAGGAACATCGACCGATATCCTTCGACTAAATAATAGAGCGGATTGATTTGTAGGATATTCGCGAGCTTCGCCGGCGGCACCCAAAAAATCGGTGTCAAATACATCAACATCCGCATCATCGACTGAAGAAGGTTTTGAAGATCGCGCACGATTGTCGTGAGCGCGGACGTAATCAAGGCGAGCGAGTACAGTAGTGCGAGCGCACTGAACGCCAAGTAGATAAACCAGAGCGAATGTAGCCCCATCGGGAATCCGAATGCCCACATCAAGATAAACGAGACACCGACTAGCGCCACGTGGCGATAGAAGAGTGCGAGCAAGACGTATGCCGGAATCGTCGAGATTGGGAAGCTCATTTTGGAGACCATGCCGATTTTCGAATAGACGGATCGGGCCGTCGAGGTGATCGCCGAGGCAATGAAGAACCAGACGACAATCCCTGCGACCAACCATGGCAGAAACGGCACGCCATCAATCGGCCTGCCGCTTCGAATACCAAATCCAAATACGAACCAGTAAACTCCAATCTGCAATAACGGTGTCACGAACTCCCATAAAAATCCGAGGTACTGCATCGAGTTGTTGCTTCGCGTCTCATACGTGGCGAGACGGAAAATCAAGTACAAGCTCGACTTTAGCTCTGAAAGAATAGCTTTCGCGGATTTAAACATGTTCATTCACCTGAATCAAAGAACGAGATTCGTTTCCTTTGTATATTTGTAGAGGTTGCCGTAGTTGACGACCGCTACGTCTTCACCTTCTGGTTTCACGATGTTACGTGTGTCGAAGATCATCGGACGACGCATCGTTGACTTGAGCTCTGCGAAGTCGAGGACTTTGAACTCGTTGTGGTCAACCAATACGAGGACGAGATCCGCGTCTTTGAGTGCTTCTTCTTTTGAAACGAGCTCGAAACGGCTTGATGTTGATTTTTCAACGTGTGAGTCGTGAACAGAGATGTTCACGCCACGGTCAAGCAAGATTTCAGCGATTTCAACCGCTGGGCTCTCACGCATGTCGTCGACGTTTCCTTTGTATGTCACACCAAAGACCGCGACTTTCGCGTCTTCGATTCCAGCAGTCAACTTCTGAACGTTGTCTGCAACGTAGTGTGGCATCGAGACGTTCGTCTCACGTGACAAGTTGATGATTTTCGCGAGGTCAGGTGATTTCGCGACGATGAAGTACGGGTCGACCGCGAGACAGTGTCCACCGACACCTGGGCCTGGGCTGTGCAAGTTGACACGTGGGTGCTTGTTCGCCATCTCGATGACGTCAAGAACGTTGATGTCCAAGTCGTTACATACTTTTGCGAGTTCGTTCGCGAGTGCGATGTTAACGTCACGGAACGTGTTTTCCATGAGTTTCGACATTTCTGCCGTCTTCGCATCCGTTTTCACGATTTCACCTTCAACGAATGTACCGTAGACGCGTGCGCCTGCTTCTGCACATTCTGTCGTGATTCCACCGACGATGCGGTTGTTGTGCACGAGCTCATGAAGGATTTGTCCAGGCAATACGCGCTCTGGGCAGTGTACGAGATAGATGTCTTCACCGACAGTGAATCCAGCTTCCTCGACGAGTGGTTTGACGAAGTCGTCCATCGTACGTGGTGCGATTGTCGACTCAACGATGATGACGTTGCCTTTTTCAACGAATGGCAACACTTTGCGTGTCGCATCTAAGACGTACGTCAAGTCACATGATTTGTGCTCGTCGTCGTTGTTCGGTGTTGGGACCGCGATGATGAAGGCATCTGCTTTCTCTGGTGAGAGTGATGCACGGAACTTCCCTTTTGCCACGACGTCTGCGACCATTTCGCCGAGACCTGGCTCTTCAATGTGGATCTCTCCACGGTTCAATTTATCAACAACATGTTGTGAAATATCGACTCCGACGACGTCGACGCCATAGTTCGCAAAGACAGCCGATGTCGGTAATCCGATATATCCAAGACCTACTGTACATACTTTCATTGTGTGGTAACCTCCAAATGTTTTGACGCGCTTTTTAAATAGCGCATTGTCCATCATTTTATTTCACATTCGATAATAAAACAATACTCATTATACTCTTGAACAATTCTTCGGTGCAATTACATTTTCATGACAATATCGTCGAAAATTGTTCGTGTGTTTTGCCTGAAATGATTTGTTCCATCTCTCGATAGAGACGATCGAGCGCGAAATGTTTACGGGCATACGCCTGATAGGCTTTTGCGTCCGCCATCAGCTTCTCGTTCTCTTCTTTATAAGAAAGGATTGTGTCAACAAATTCCATCGTATCCGTGACGAGCAGTTCGTCCGGGTAAATCGTCTCCGCGCCCGTCCAGTGACGGATGAGCGGATAAGACCCTGCGGCCATCGCTTCGGCCGGTGCGAGATGGAAACTTTC
Organism: Exiguobacterium sp. s140; assembly: GCF_018617035.1. GTDB lineage: Bacteria > Bacillota > Bacilli > Exiguobacteriales > Exiguobacteriaceae > Exiguobacterium > Exiguobacterium profundum. The sequence continues at coordinate 468,305 of NZ_JACSJK010000002.1, read as the reverse complement.
CAAGTCACTCGTCGAGAAGACGAAGCCGATTGATTGGAGCCATGTGTCGACGTCATTGCCGTGTCCATCGAAATGGACGTGGTCACGAAGGTCCGACTCCTCGATGCGTTTCAGTAACGCCTCGTAGTACGCGCTCTCCTCTTCGCGCTTCCCAATCCAATAGACATCTTTTGGATGGTGTCCTTTGAAGTGGAGCTGGTACCGTTTGTCCGTCTTCAGCAGCTCTTCGAGGACGTCGAGCGCGAGGTCCGGACGCTTCAGTTTCGGGTTCATGCCGATCATACCGAGACGGAACGTCAAATCGTCTGCCTGTTTCGGTTTGTCGAGCTTGTCCGCGTCGACGGCGTTGTAGATGACCGTCATCTGGTGACGCGGAATCCCGAAGAGACGATGCATTTCTTCTAACATATACGGTGAGACGAGAATGATACGGTCGATGTTGTCGAGCGCATATTCCCGTGGAAATGGTGTCTCTTTCTCCTGACGGTGAATTCGGACGATGAGACGCTGATGCGGCAACTTGTGTTGCGAGTACCAGACGGCGTTGCCGAGGCCCCACTCACAGAAAATGACGTCTGCTTGCGCGAGACACGCCTTACTGTGATTCACATCATGAATCTTATGTCCGTCCCACTGGTCGATGAGGACCCGGTAGCTCGGGTCGGCCTCAAAGCGTTCCATGAACATACGGATGAACTTCAAGTCGTGACCGGCGAAGAGAATCGTCGTCTTCTGCATCTCCCAAACCGCATCACGGAGGCGTTCGAACGTGCTGGCGAACGTGTAGTTTTTCGCCATATTGTAGAGACGTTCCGCCGCATCCTTGTAGATGGCCGGATGTGTGAAGGCGAGCTCGACCTTTTCGATGAACTCATCTTCCGAGTTGACGAAGAGCGGGTAGCTCGACCCGAGCAACATCTCGTGCATCTTGTTGCGGTTGAGAAGGACCGGCTTCCCGAGCGCCCCATATTCGAGGAGCTTCGTCGACAACTCGAGGCTGTCGTCAAGGTCCGGGTGGCGCCACGAGATGCCGATGTCGCTCTCTTCAATGAGCGTCTCGACGTCCGCACGCGGAATGCCTTTCAACCAGTGGACCCCTTCGTCCGTTTGGAGACGATGTGTCACTTCTTTACGGAAGTTCGGGTTGTTCGGGTCTTGGTTGAACTTGTCCCCCGCCACCTTCAACTCGACGTCCGGCATCCGGACCCGTACCTTCTCGAGCGCGTCAAGAATTTCAGCCGAGTACCAGAGCGGCGCGAACTTTCCAGTATAGACGAGACGTTTCGCCTGACGCTTGAACGTCGGCGTCGCCTCGCGCATGTTCGGGATCATCGGGTTCAAGATGAGGAACGGCTTCGGCGTCTGTAAAAACGTCTCGAAGTACGCCTTCATCTCCGCCGTCTGACAGAGCATGCGCGCCGAGCGGTCCGCAATCTTCTTCAAACGTGCCAACTCTTCCTGTGACGCGGCCGATGAATCATGCGTGAAATCCGTGAGATAAGTCCACGTCTTTTTCATCGTATGTTCATAGTCGGAGAGCGCATAGGCGAGCTGGAACCCACGGATGAACGTCATGTCATACTGTTTCGTCTCGACGAGCTCGTGGATGAGTTGGGCCGCCTCTTCCGGCTGGAGCACCTTCTTCTCATAGTACGGCTCGTCTTTCTTCGTCGAGTCTTCCGTGAAGACGTCGATGAAGCGGACGCGGTCGAGCTGTTTGATCGACGCCGTCACTTCTGGTTTCACGATCGAGCGCTTCAAGAGCACGTCGACCTCGATGTTCGGGTCCTGGTTCAACATATGCACGACCGACGTGAGCCAGATGGCCGAGCCGTCGATCAAGTTCAAATTGACGTCCCCGTATACGAGGATCCGTAGCGGTTGCTTCGTCATAACGTTACCTCCTGACGGTCCGCTTCATCCATGGCGGCACCGGCTTTCACATATTGATACGGGTCGACACTGAAGATGCGTTTGCCGGAACGAGCGAGTTCGTTCAAACTCTCGTCCGCTTCAAAGATGTGGAGCGCCTCCTCGACCGTATAGAAGCGGAGTGCCGACGGCTGCACGATCGAGCGGGACGGTGTCGCGTCAAACACATAACGATACGACTCGTCATGGTCCTGTTTGACGAGCTTGCCGTCATACGCATAGTAATCCTCTTTCGTGAGGACATCCGCTTCCGCATAGCGTGCCGCGAGCAGATAATCGCTCAAGTAGTTCGGACCGTAATAATCGTCCGACTTCAAATGGGCGACCCAATCGTACGACTCGACCATCTCTGTGAACGAGGTATAGTGCGTCAAGTAGCTGCGCATATACGTCGAGATCGATGGCGTGTTGTACGTGTTGTACACGTCGATGTGATCCTCGAACTTATCGAGGAACATCATGAGGTGTTTATGCTCATAGTTCTGTGCCTCGAACTGGGCGACGACGCGTTCTGCCTCTTCGCGCGACTTGATGAAGGCGACGACGGCAATCTTCTCGTGGTCGACGCGGTACGGGATACCGACGTCTTGGACGATCTTCGCCAGACGTTGCGTGTACGTGTGATACGTCAACACGTGGCGCATCCCACGCATCGCGATGTCCTCATAGAACGAGTCATCCGTCATCAAGCGGCGGAACGTCTCATCTAAGTCTGACTCCCCATCGTCGAGGAAGACGTAATCGCCAAGCATGGCGTCAACCCCGACCGAACGGGTGCTGACGACCGGTGTCGCGCAGGCGAGTCCTTCGAAGACACGACGTGAGAACATCGTTGGTGAATCGTTGACCGAGTTGACGTTCAACATGACTTTATACCCTTTATACGCCTTGGCAATCTGGTTGTACTTCAAACTGCCGCGAATGGCGTGACGGAACTGTTCCGGGAATTGGAGCTGGTCGCTCTCCCCGCGTTGGTTGATCGCATAGTTGCGGTCGTAAATGGCAAGACCGTACTTATCCGCCGCCGCGAACAAGCGGTCCATGTCGGCTTTACGCGATTCGTGACGGTTCGCATAATACGAACCGGCGAAACACGCATACGGCTCACGAGTCCCCGGTAAGCGGATTGGGTTATGCTCTTTCGGCTGGGCCGCGAACGGTAACGCATCGACCCGGTCATGCCCACAATCTTCTTTATAATTCGGGACACGGTTCATGTCGGTCGTATACACATAGTCGAATCGCTTCGCCGTCTCGATGAAACGGTCGTAGTGAATCGGGTCTTCTTTGTTCCAAAAGACGGTCGGGATATTGTGATAACGGCACCAAGCGAGAAGCGCGTCGAGCTCTTCCCACGTGTTCGTGCCATATTTGACGATTTTCTTCTCCCAGGCGCCGGCGTTCCCTTTCCACGCCGATTCGACGACGAGGACGTCCGGTTGCTCATCGAGGAGCACCGTCTTCCAGTTGTCCGGTGTGAAAGTGATGAGCTGGCACTCTGGTTTGTAGGATGCCATCGTGAACTCATCGAAGATGGCCGCGACTTTCAGTTCATGAAGCTCACGCGGGACCGGTGCGAAGAAGCGCGCCTCGCGCACGTCCATCCACGTCGGGTTTTCTGTACCGTCGCTGACGAGTTCTTCCGCGACACGGATGCGGTCGACCCGAGCCTCTCCGACACCGTCGACACGTAGGGCGAAACGAAGGAAGCGGATGCCTCGGTCAAAATAGAAGACTTTCTCGCTTCCGATTTGAACCTGTTGCATGATCTGACGCTCCGTCGCCGAGTAGGCGATGATGTAGAGGACGACGTTCGCCCCTTCATCGGCCACACCGTCGAGCGTGACACGGTAACGACTGTTCGCCTTCACTTCATACGGGAACTCTGTCGGGAGCAGTTTGAAGCTGTTGTTCATCTCGGCATACGAGATGTAGCGACGCTGATCGTCCTCGCCTTTCAACTGGACGACGAGTTGGTCATCTCGACTCTTCAATTTGATGAGGTCGGGTGCTGGGATCGTCCACATGTCCGGTTTGAGGGACAAGACGTCTTCACGGCGGACACTCTTCTCGCGAATCATTCCGATATTCAAGTTCTCAAGCTGCCCTGACCCGTTCACGCGGATGAAATAGCGGATGGAACGGTGTGACGGTGCGATGCGGACGATACCGCTCAGTCCAAGTGGCACCTCGATCAGACGGTCTTGTCCTGACACCGTATACGTCGCAATGAATAGCGACGCGTCCGCTGTCCCCGTACGGTCTCCTTTTAAATAGAACCGATACAAGTCATCATCCATATCACCCGTCTCGAAGTCGATGCCACGTGCCGTATCGACGTGTGGGAGCGCAACCTCGTCGACGCCATAGTGCGTATATTGATTCCCTTCGGCGCGCACGACGAGCGTATCCCCATCGAAGTGAGCAATCTCACTCTGTGGCTTGAGCGACCGGAGTGACGCCGCCGTGAGCGGATAGCGGAAGTCAAAGGCGTCGACCGAAATGTTCGCGGCCGTCCCTTCCACCGTCCAAAGCGAGAGCGTCCCGAGCGTGAGCTCGACGAGGCTGAACGCTCCTGCCCCGTTGACTTCAAGATGAGCCCGGACGATTTGTTCACCCATGCCGAGCGTCACATCGACCTGATCGCCGTCCTGCACCGTCACGTAACGAGTACGTCCGCCTTTACGCACGACTTCTAACGTCAACGTTGGCATCAAGCCTTCACGCGATTTGACACGCATCATAGCCGTGAACGTCTTTTGACCTGATTCGACGAGGTCGTTCACCGAGATGATATCTGAACTCGCGTTCGGTCGGTACGTGATGGTGACCGGCTCGTCCCCAGAGAAGACAAGGTCCGTCCCTTCAACGTGTACGTAAGGTGAGCGTGTATACCAGTTCGGTACGAGTTCACGTAGTTGATGCGATTTGTTCGGGCGTTTGTTCAACACTTTACGACCGAGTCGCTTCGACCGTTGTACCCCAAGGTAAGCGGCGCGACGTGCTTTTTTCTGCCAATCCATCCTCATATCCTCCAAATCATCGAGTCTTTCGAGCTCGATTCTTTATTTGCGAATGCGTCGTGCAACCGCCTGTGCCTTCAAAATCGCTTTACCGGCTTTCGACTGCACAAGGCGACGATACTTCTTATTCACCACTTCATACTTACGTTTCACGTCCGTGAGCGCTTGTTCTTTCTTTTCAAACGCCTGGACGGTCCATTCGAACGTATAGAGAAGGTCGCCATACTTTTGGACGAGGCGACGATGTTTTTGTCGCAACAATCGTTCATCGTGCTTCAGATGACGAATCTCCTCTTCTTGAAGTTTGATTCGCTGTTTCAACAATCCGATTTCTTTTTCTAGTTCATTGCTCATGGTCTCACCTCACAAGTATGCGTCAAAATAGAGACGCTTCAATTCTTCTTTTTGTCCTGATTCATATAAGTCGACGAACTGTTTCACGATCGGCGTCTCTAGTTCCATCGGACGATACTGTTCGATGATTTCATAAAGCATTCCGGCGTTTTCGAAGAATTCTTCTGGCTTGCTGCGGCGTAAGAAGACGAGGTACCACATCGAGAAGAACCGTTCGAATCGAGTCGAGCGGTATTGGTCGAGTACACCTTCGCGGGCGAACGCTTTCGCCCGTGCCGTCTCCCGGATGACACACTTCGTAAAGTACTTCTTCGTGATCGTGTTGACCGTCGAACCGGCGACGGCCGCGTAATAGTCATGGATCGTCAAGTCGAGCAGAGCGACGCGTCCTGCGTTGAGGAACATCTCTTGGAAGAAGAGTGAGTCTTGCCCGACCGCACCGATGACTTGTTTCAAATCATGCTTCTGGATGAAGTCTTTTTTGATGACCATCGTCTGGATACTCTGCACCTTGAAGTTATGCTCAAGCAAGTACCCTCTCGGGTCTTCGATGACGCGAATGCCATCCTTCTCGAGGTCTTCGAGTTCGATCATCGCTTCACGGTTCGCAAGCTTCAACATGCTTCCGACAGAGAGGTCGAGCGTGTCATCTTCTTGCATGACACGGAACAGTGCCGCATAGCCGTCGTTGACCGCTTCATTGTCCGGGTCAAGGAAGGCGATGTATGGCGTCGTCGCAAGCTCCACCCCTTTGTTGCGTGGACGTGAGGCGCTCCCGCTACCGCCGTCGTTGAACGAATACGTGTAGACGTTCGGATACTTCCGGACGAGACGTTCGATATAGCCGATCGTCTCTTGGTCCGTGGAACCGTCGTCGACGAGCCAGATCTCCATGTCTTCAAACATCGAGCTACGGCGAAGACTCGAGAAACACTTGTTGTATAGATAGCGACCGTTGTTATAAATCGGGACGATCATCGAAAGCTGATAGTCACCTGGTTCGTTCGGGACGAGCACGTCGTCTGGGGCGAGCAGTTCGAAATGATCGATGGCATAGCCTTGACCTTCGACGCGTTGGTCGTTCCGAAGCGTCTCAAGCGATACGTGACTAGCCGCGAACATCGTCAAGGCCACGTCAGCATAGTCTTCCACGAACTCATGGATGGTGTCCTGCCCTTTCGTCACGAACGAGACGTCCGTGTATTTGAAGGCGTTGACTAAGTCTTCCACATAGTAGTCGAGATAGTGATGACGGTCGTCAAACACGGTCACAAAGTCGGCTGTACGTAGGTCGACTTCTTGTAGATCCGCTTCGGCGACGAAGCGCTTGTGTGGATACGACTGACGCTCGAACTGTTCACGTGTCGCCGTCACATCACCGCGACCGATGACGAGGACGTCGCGACGGATTTCATGGTGGATGCCGAGAGTGAACAACATCTCACTGAATCGGTCGTACATCGTATGGTTCGAGAAGATGGTCCGGACACCAGACAGTTGATGCTCGAGACGCTCTTCGTCCGTCTTAAACATCTCTAAAATCCCTTGGGCGTCCAAGACGCTTGTGGCGATGAACACGTTCGGGAAGTCGTTGTTGACGGCGACGTTGTAATTCGTCAAGACGAGTTGCCCGCGAGCCTGTGCCTCATAGATGGCTTGCGCGCTCATCGTCGGGCTGTTCTTCACTTCATTGACGTGAAGCACCCAATTCGATGTCTCTTTCAGCTTCTCCATATCCTCAGGGTCCCCATGGACGAGGACATCTTGAAGCGACTTCGGTGCGAGTGACGCTTTCGACTCATTCGCCTCACGCATCACATAGAGTTCTTTGTTCGCATCGCGAACGCCTTGCGCGAGCGTCTCCAAATCTTTTGCGAACCGCTGGACGGGAAAACGGTTCGTCACGACGACACGGTCTACCTTGCCGCGAGTCATCCCGATCGGATTGACGTGAAGCGGGTCGACTCCCGGACGGATGACGAAGACCCGTTCATGCCCGGCTTCTTCCATATATTCCGTCACACGCTCCTCGTTTGCCGTGAAGATGTAATCACATTGTGCGGCAAGTGAAGAGAAGCGGTCGAAATGATTCGTATCGAGTGTCGTTTCGAAGACGACACGGATCTCCTTTTGTTTCGCCTTGCGAATCAAGTTTCCGAGCCAGTGACGAGAGTGCGAGCGTGGCGTCCCCATGTGATGGAAGGCCGTCGTCTCATCTTCTGTGAGCGCTGCCGAGATGAGCAGGAAATCGATGTCTTCTGCTTCAAGCAACTCTAAAAAGCCTGTCACGTTCTCAAAGTAATGGGTGTGACAAAGACGTTCGAGCTCTTTGGCCCGCTTGACCGGTCCGACGAACGCGACATGCACATTCGCCTTCTCATAAAAACTGCTCCCGTTCGACTGGATGCGTGTCACATCAAGTGCTGGGAGGCGTTTCCGAGCTGCTTCGAGCTCTGCCTGTAATGCGGTTTGTTGTTCCTCGAACAGCTTGTCATCTAGACGCGGGCGTTGCGCCTGTCTCGACAAAGAAGGAAGTTCATCTAAGGTAATCAAGTCATCCCCAACCAATGCCTCTTTTCGGTTGACTCGTTCTTTTTCTTCTTTTAACCACGCGATATGCTTTTGCACGTCGCGTAGCGTCGCTTTTACATCCATACGTCCGCTCCACCTTTTTTAAGTAATCAGTATTTCTTCATCTTATCGTATCTTAACAGAGTTACATGTCGGTCGCAATTTGATGACAAATGTGCGGGCCGGCGTTCTATATAAAAAGACGGACCCATAAATGGATCCGTCTCGAGGAATACCTCACTCATAATGATGACATGTCAAAACGTCTAATCAAGTTGATTCCAAATCTCAAAGAAATCTTCTAGTCTTGCTGAGAATTCTTCATCTGACAGTACTGCCTCATGCAATTCAGTAGAGACAGATAGATATTCGCCCCTACCCGTATCATAAAGAACCTCTTCATCCGCTTCGGACAAGAATAGATATAAAATGAAATCTTTGATATTCCGTGTCACTAATATCGCATCTTGCTCATAAGCTGCACTCAGAATCCTCGCATCCGACACTTGCATGTGTTGCGGTGTGAGTTGACATTCTTCATGAATGCGCGACCCATATTTAGCTTTTAGAATGGCGCTTAACTCCCTCAACTTATTCTCAATTTCACGCGTACTTTTCTCATAGACGATTTGACAATCGTTCACAGCATCGAGAATACGTTAGCGTTCATTCGGTTTCGGCGGGATTTCTGCCAATAGTTGTACATCCAGTTCAACTTTCACCTCTTCAGGAATCATCAAAATCGCATTAGAATCCTCTTTGATTTTTTTCCAAAAGTGTTGACACTGCTTCTGATGTTTTTGTGCCTCAACGTCATTAGAACGCGCACTCAAATCTCGAATCACATTCGTATCAATCACGTATTTAACAATCATCATTTCACTCTTTCACTTCATCGACGTCCTGTAATAATACAGAAGCGAGTCGTTCGGACGATCGTCGTTGTTCTTGAAGTTCAAGCAAAAGTTCTTCTAAGTCAGGATGACTCACAAATTGTGAGGAAGGGATTCGCCATTTCCCTTTCCCGTTCAATGTACGATGCGCTTCAATTTCATTTGCCATACACTTCCGCCTTACCATTTGAGGAGAGATAGAGAGTAATTTTCCGACCTCAGTTACAGTAAGATATTTCGGCAACAGATGAATGAGGTTTTCTGAAACGGTGTATTGACTCACGATTGCTTCTTCTCGTTCTGACAATTTGATATCAAGGCTTTGCTCATATTCTTTAAGCGCATTGATTGCACGGCGAACAGCACTTTGACGCTTTAGGTCATTATTCAATTCAGTGGCGACTTCTATTTTTTCAAGTTGAGCATCCCGTTCAAGCACCTTCATGATGTCATCTTTATGATTTTTGTAATCTTTCAGCATACATCTCATCCTCACTTTCGAAACAAACGAAACAAACGAAACTTAATTATATTATACCCGCTCTTCTACTTATTGAACAACTTGATATAAAAGTAATTTGATTGAAGCACCTCAATAAAATAGACACCCGTTCCAAGTAGCTTGAAACGAGTGTCCATCGATAGTCACAGGGCAATTTCTCTTTAGAAATTCGTCCCTAAAACCATTATTCACTTACTCTGCAGCATTGACGTCGACGATCCGTCCTTCAACAGCCGGTGTGACTTCTTCACCGAGGCTGATCAAGTGATCGCGGAAGTTTTCCCAGTCGATGAGACCGAGGTCATTGACGCGGCCTTCATCAAATGCTTTCTTGAACTCAGCGTAGTTGTCTCCACCTTGCGCTGTGAAGAAGTTCGTTGCGACTTTATAGCTCGTCGCATCATCTACTACTACGAATTCTGAGCCGTTATTGTATTCCAAGCTAACAATGCGCTCGCCAGCCGGTTTCGAGCTGTCGAACAACACTTTGAATCCAGAAACGTGGAGGAATCCACCGTTCTCGACCGGGTAAATGCCAACACTACGCTCGAAGGCCGCTTTCAATTCGCTACCTTTCAAGTCCATGATGGCGAGCGTGTTTCCGAATGGAAGTGTCGTTAACACTTCACCTGTCGTGACAGGACCTGCATCGATTGCTTCACGGATTCCACCACCGTTTTGAACGGCACCGATGACAGCAGAATCATATTCTTTCGCTTTCGCGAGCATGCCATCTGTGATCAAGTTACCGAGGGCTGTCTCATTTTTACGGACACTCGGTGCTGTTTCATCACCTTTGTCACGTGGGTTATCGAGTGGCGCTGTAAGAGACACACCGATTGGATCTTCACTAATCGCATCAACCACTTCTTTGAACGGTGCGAGAAGTGAGACCGCGTATGGATCCGGCTGAAGTGCTTTCACGTCAATCAAGCTACCTGCATGCTTGATGACTTTCCCGTCTTTGTCGAACTCGACATCAACCGTTCCGAGGAAATTGCTATATTGGTCCGCTTGAACGATGACCGTCGGTTCTGTTTTCCCTGCAGTGATGAGGACCGGCTCACTCAAACGAGCGTGCGTGTGTCCACCGACGATGATATCGATCCCGTCTACGTTTTCAGCAAGCAACAAGTCGTTGTCGAATGCTGGGTTGTCGTTATATCCAAGGTGTGAGACCGCAACGATTTGGTCGACACCCATCTCTTCGAACGCATCGACTGCTTTTTGTGCTTCTGTGATGTAGTTTTGGAATTCGATTGGCCCTGGGCTAGCGATTGTAGCCGTCTCTTCTGTTGTCAAACCGAAGAATCCGACCTTCTTGCCGTCGACCACTTTGATGACTCCTTCATACAAACGACCGTTATACGCCTTATCCGTCGTTTCGTTGCGGTACAAGTTCTTCATGTATTGGTCTTTTGAATAGTCCACGTTCGAGCTGACGAACGGGAAGTTCGCATAGCGGACGAAGTCAGAAAGTTCTTTATGTCCTTGTTCCGTACCAAGGTCGAATTCGTGGTTACCTGGCACCATCAAGTCGTATTTCATGTAGTTCATGAGTTTGAGGTCGGCTTGACCTTTGAACTCGTTGAAGTAGAGCGATCCTGAGAAGACGTCCCCTGCGTCGATCAAGAGGCTATCTGGCTTCTCGGCACGAACTTGCATGATGGCTGTCGCACGGTTCGGTGCGTACTTGAGCGCTGCGTGCGTGTCGTTCGTGTGCATGATCGAGAGCTTGTATCCTTCTACTTTATATGGAACTTCGAGTGTGATCGTTTTTCCGCGGTTCGTGTATGTAGCCGTCGCGACGAATTCGCCGACTTCATCTGTGTTGATCCCGCTCCAACGAACTGGTTTTTCGTAAGTGCCGCTCGCGAAACGCACATCTTGCTTCACGATTCCGACTGCTGGCTTCCCTTGTTTGAACACGAGTGGCTCAGACGGCGGAAGGATTTCAAGTGGATGATCGAGGACGCGTACACGTTTCTCGATGTACATGCCTTTTCCTTTTACGATCCCACGTGCTGTTTGGAACGTGCCGAGCTTCTCGAGGTCAACGCTTGATTTGTACCAGTAGATTGGCGCCCCTTTATATGTAGCGTCGAGTGCTGCATCCAAATCTCCTTTGTATACATACCCTGACTTCGCCTTGACGACCGATGCTTTCGGTGCAGCTTCTGTGACAGCAGCTGGCGTGAGTGATGCCGTCGATACAGCGGCTACGGCAAGCGCTGTATACAGTTTACGTGATGATTTCTTTGCCATGTCCAGTTCCCCTTTCGGATTTGCGAACAAGACACATAGAGGAAAGCGCTTACATCGTTCGACTTATATGTAATCTCATTGCCCCAAAGTCGTCCGTTTTTCCCCCATATGTACAATTCGCTCTAGTTCTAACGTACCGGAAACGCGTCCAATAAACAATCACAAATTGAAGATTTTTAACCTTTTTACAATTTCCACAAAAAACGATTCCCTCTTTATGACAAATAGGCGAGAGATGGCAAAACCATTTGGGATATAATGGTTTCTAGAAAGAAGGAGGTACATTTATGTATAAAAAATTGTTAGGTTTTAGTCTATTATTCGTCGTCCTGTTCGGGATGCAGTCCGTCGAGGCGGCATCACCGTCGTATAAGACAGTCCAATCCACCCCACTGAAGGCGTCTACGCAAAAAGGGGCCAAGACCTTGATGACCGTGAAGACGAACACGAAAGTCGCGCTCCTCAGCAAGACGAACTCTTGGGCCCACGTCCAAATCGGTAAAACGAAGGGGTATCTCTCCATGCGGTCCGTCATGCCGCTCGAGACACCGATTGCTTCCTATGATATGAACGAAGTCATGAGCTATAAGGGCACGGACATCGTTAGTATCTCCGGGACCAGCTACAAGATCGACCCAGCACTCAAGCCATTCTTCCAAAAGAACGGCACGGCACTTAAAAGCATGCTAGTCGTACCGAAAACAAAGGACCGTACGTTGATCGGTTGGAAACAGCTCAGTTTCTTCCCGCTCGGTCAACCTGCCAGCTCGCTCGTCATCGACAAAGCGGCAGCGAGTCGGATCGACAGCTTATACATCCCTTGGAATCCGATGTCACCGAACTTCACCTTGACGACGGCAGGACCGCTCCGTCAAGTCGTCGCGAACGCACATGCGCATGACCCTGCAATCGATGGTGAGGTACAAAAACTCACCTTGAACGGTCAGATCGAGCAACTCCATACGGCAGGGGAAGTCCAGATCGCCGGAAAAGGAACAATCGAACGGTGGGACATCTCAAAAGATACGGAATATTCATATGAGATTCCTGTTCGGTATACAGGAGAGGTCGGCTTCTTGAACATCCGCAACACAGATGTCGTCGTACGCGGGACGAGCACGCTCAAAGTCCGTACCGTCGCGGCACCGACGAAGACGCATGTCCTCGGAGGAAAGAACGGCGTCATCGGTTCGATCAAGCCATCGAAGACGATTCGCGGGAAGAAAATGGGGAAAGCCGAACTCGCCATCGACAAGATGTTCTCGAACGTGAACGAAGCATCGGTCACGGCTACTCTCGACACGTTGAACATTCCCTACACGACAGCGCGTGTCGGCGACTATGTGACGGCACTTCGCCAAAATGAGGCGGCTGGACCGAGCAAACGCCTCGTCAACTCGGCGACCGACCTGAAAGACATCGTCCGTCTCGTCGATGCGGTCATGACGACGAAACAGACGACACCGGCCTACGTGCATACGTCAGATTCTCAACTGAAAATCCAGACGTTCCATGACCATGTCGACAACGCTTCTTATTACAATCAATATACACGTGCTGTCACCGCAATGGTCGCGGATGGCACATTGCAGTCAATCCGTTTCAAACGTCCACTCATCGAGAAGAAAGAATGGTATATCAGCCAGGAGAAAGATCAGACGTTTGTGTACGATTTCCCTGTCGGATCGATTCGACTCGTCACCATCGACGGCAATACGACTCGTAGCCTCGTCATGGAAACGAAAGCAGTCGAGCGTCCGAACTACCCGGAATCTCGAATCGAACTCGTCTCCATCAATGACAAACCGCTCTCTGCCTATCAGAAAGAGCCGCCTGCCTTTGAGGCGAAAGTGATCGAATCCGGATATCGGACGTATGTCGCCATCCGTTCGAGTGACAAGGAATGGTTACGAAACACTCACTTCTTCTCCGTCGATGTGAACGCAAACTATCGAGATGGGGGTCCGGTCTCAACGGACAAGATCAACCTCGGAGGATGGAAATCGTCCGAAACCATCATCTTTGAGATGCACGGAGCGAAACGATTGAACAACCTCACGATCCGATCATTCGGCTACAAAGACGCCGTCTACAAGTGAAGCCTACAAAAAATGACATCCTCGGCTGAGGATGTCATTGTCCGTTCGGCTGACTGATGATCGTCAACCAGACGTTTGAGTATACGCCCGCTATAATCGCGTAATCGTTCGGGTCCGCCAAATTGAGCAGGCGCCCGTCTTTATAGAAATATAAGTTCGTAATGACGCCACCACCTGATGAACCGATGGTGATTCCACGGGCCGTGAGCGTCTCGTCCGGGTCCGTGATGATCGAGACGACCGAGTCGAAGCGGTCCCGCTTGACCGTCAAATAACCGCGGTTTTGATCGATATACACTTCTTTAAATCCACGTGGGTAATGGGAAGCATTCCCATGAATGTACGGTCCTCTTTTCGGGTCGAGGCGAAGCGCCATCCCGCTGAACGTCAACTGTTCGCCGGTCGTGGACGGAAGAATGAAGTCATTCGCTTCCGCATCGTCCGCCGCGCGCGTCCAAAACACCCCCGCCACCAGCAACATCGCGACAAGCGTTACCTGAAGCCCACTCATCATTCTCTTTTTCATCCGTCTTTCCTTGCGACTCATTAGGTCCTCCTTCATGCGTTTTGCCTAGAACTAGTTCAAAAGAATGCATGACTTTATCCCTATCATCATCCAAACATTTTCGCATATGTAAATGATATACATGATTCTTATACAATTATTGTAATATTGTTGGCAAAAATCATCAAGGAAAAACTCAAATTCGTCTGATTTTTTTATAATCGAGTCAATACGGAATTCGGATGACGTGCTTCGTCCCGCTCTCAAGCCAATATGAGACGATGTACCTATCCCCTGTTTCTTCCACTTGCGTCTTCACGATGCGAGAATGCGTCCGGTCGAGTCGGATGAGGGTCAAGAAGCGGACGTCCGTGCCACATTCGATGGATACGACCTGTGGACGACTCACCCATTCGAAATCACGAGCCGACACGTGACTTTCTTCGATCGTCATATACGATTCTTCCCCTGTCATGAGTTGGACGATCTGCATGGCGCGATTCGACGCATCCATGAACCGGACGTTTTGGGACTCCGGCGACCCTTCGACGAGGTCGAGCCCCGGCGCCACATGGAAGCGCTGAACGAACAAATCCGGTTCTGGTGACGTGATGCGGTCGAAGACGACGAGCGTCCGCGCTTGATCGTAGACGACCTTCCGAGTGTGGAGGGCCTCTTTTCCGATGAGACGGCTCACCCCTGTCGCCATCACCTGCTTTCCAGTCGGTTCAACAGATACAATCCCACTTTCTCCGACCCGCTCGACCGACAAATCGAGCTCGTCCCCGAGGCGATGCACCGTGTTGTGTGACGTGACGCGCATCGCCTCCAAGCGTTCCTCGCAGTCCGCATACCCATATCGCCCCGTCTCGACGATGAAATCACGCCCGAGCCCATACAGTTCGAGGCTCAGGTCGTCCGCATGCTTGTGGGCCGCACCGTGATAGCCCGCCGTCATCAAAATATAGGTCGCATCACTGAAGGGACGCTTTACATGGGTCCAATATTCACGCATGACGGCATAGTTCGAGCCGAGGTTCACCATCCGTTCAGACGGACAAACCCCTTCCCCTCCCCCGCTCAACGCGTAAGCGAGTGACGGATGTGACTCGACGTCCGGAATCAGATGCCGTCCCCGAATCTGTCCGCCCGTGTCGCCGACCATCGGGAGGGTCCGATTCGGCTTGATCAGATGGACGAGGCGGTCCGGCATCGCGTCGATGACGTCAAACCGGTCGGATAACGGGAAGCCGTTCACGTTCGCCCAGTCGACGAAGCGGCTCAACATATGATAGACGTACACGTGATAGCCCGGCGAATGTTCGAGATGGGTCCCGTCTGTGGCGAGACTCGAATCGAGCTGGGCATCGAGACGCGCGCGGGCGACCCGTTCCCATTCCGGGCTCCGGTCGAACTCTGGGAAACAGGAGGCGATGGCGAAGAGCGCCATGTTCTGGAACAGCCCGTGATTATGGCGCGGCCGATAAAACGTCGGCGTCGCCAACAAGACGGCATGATCGTACAGCATCTTCAACAGCTTCTCGGTCATGGATGGGTCACGTTCGATCGGTGCACAGCGGTACGCCTCAAAGAATCCGAGCAGATGGAACACACGGATCGCCGTGCCGTGCTCATGGTACGCCTCACGTTTCCGACTGACCGTGAATGCAGGATGACGTGTATGCCAACTATCGACGATACGGGCGGCGTGTTCCACATAAGCCGTCTCTCCCGTCACCTCGAAGGCACGGGTCAGCTGATGGACGGTCGTCAAATAATGGAGCTGGAGGTAAAAGGAGTTGTTGTCCACCCGCGGCACCATCTGATCCCAATCGAACGTGGCGACGTCCGCGACACGTAACGCGTCGGGTGCTGCCGGAATGTACCAGTCGCCTTGTAAGACACCGTCCGCAAAGCGAACGGCCTGGTCGTCCGTCAATCGCTCATATCGATACGGGGCGATCGGCCGCTTGTCCTGGATGTACTGATGCACGAGCAGGCGGTCCATCCGGTCGGACAGCCTCGCTTTCGTGAGCGGGCGCGTCATGACGAGCATCGTATCGGACGCTGAGACGAGCGTCTGTCTGCCGTCAAGACGAACGACGTAATAACGACCGTACGGGCGTATGAGCCGACCCGTCCCGGTCTTCTCGAGTCGCGCCTCCGGTACGACCCGTCTTCCTTTCCACTGATAACACATCGTCCCCGCCGAGATGACGACGTCCCACCCGTGGCTCCCCCGTGCCGCGAGCGAGCCACCAAATTGGGCGACGAGTCTTGCGATTGAATGTTCCATTCGTTCCCTCACTTGTCATTTGTTATACTTGAAAATTCTACCTTAGCAAATGGTGGGATTCAAGAGTTACCCAGTCGTTCACACAAAAAAGCCCAGCTTTCGCTGGGCCCTGCTCATTTTGGTACGTTGATCGTATTCGTCGTGCCGTTCGAGAGCGTATACGTGACGACGTATTGCTCCGGTTGCTCGGCTAACGAGGCGTCGACGATCGACGTGCTCGTCCGGTCAATCCGGATGAGCGTGAGGTAACGGACGTCATCCCCATACTCGATCGAGACGACTTGTTCACGCGGCTTCCATTCGAAGTTGCGGACAGACAAGTGACTCGGCTGAATCGACATGTACGACTCTTCGTCCGTCTCGAGCTGCATCAACTGGATCGTCCGGCGCTTGTCATCCCGGAACGTCACGTTCTGCGCGTCCGTCGAACCGGCGTATGGCTTCAAGCCGTCGCCGAGATGGAATCGCTGCACGAACATGTCCGGAGTCGGCGAAGTGATCTTGTCGTAGACGACGAGCGTCTTCGCCTTGTCATAGACAAGCGTCCGGCGATGAGTCGCACCTTTCCCGACGAGGGCACTTTCTCCGATGGCGATACTCGTATCGCCCTTGTCCTCGACCGATACGATTCGGCTCTTGCCGACCATACTTTTACTCAAGTCAAGATTTTCCCCATAGCGGTGCACGGTGTTGTGCGCCTCGACCTTGAACACTTCCCGGCGTCGTGGGTCCTTCGAGTAGCCAAAGCGTCCCGTCTCGACGATGAAGTCACGGGCGAGCCCGTACAGATCGATGCTCAAGTCATCGGCGTGCTTGTGACCGGTACTATGATACCCCGCCGTCATCATCACTTGGGTCGCTCCCGAGAACGACTCTGGTGGACGTGACCAATATTCGCGCATGAAGCTGTACTGGTCGCCGAGTTGTTTCGTCAACAGTTGCGGCACCGTCCCCTCTGCCCCGCCACTGACGGCGTAGGAGAGTTCCGGATAGTTCTCGGTCTTTGGAATAATGTTCATATCTTTTAAATAACCAGTCGTATCACCGAAGATCGGGAGCGTCCGGTTCGGCTTCAACATATAGGTGAGCTGGTCCGGCATCTTCTCGATATATCCCGACCGCGACGGCAAGACGAAGGCGTTGGCGTCGGCCCATTCGATAAACTGCGACAACGTTTCATACACATATACGTGGTAGTACGGTGAATGCTCCAGATGGACCCCGTCAGGCGAGATGCTAAAGGCGAGTTGGGCCTGAAGGCGCGAGCTCGCGAGCGACTGCCACGTCTTGCTCTTGTCGAACTCTGGGAACGTCTGTGCAATCGCCGTGAGCGCCATGTCTTGGAAGATTCCATGGTTGTGCTCTTTTTTATAGAAGTCAGCGGATGCTAAAATCTCGCCATGCTCGTACAGCGTCTTCAAGATGAGCTCGGTGAACGCCGGGTCTTTGTTGAGCGACGTCTGCTTGTACACGTCCCAGAAGTTCAATAGATGGAAGACGCGGAGCGCAGTGCCCTGGTCGTTGTATCCCCACTTGAGTCGTTTATAGTTATAGGCCGGATGCGCTTTCGTCCAGCTTTTGACGAGACGCTCGCCATATTTGAGATAGGCGAGGTCGCCCGAGTCGTTATACGCCTGCGTCAATTGGTTCAACACCGTCATGTAGTGGATTTGGAACGGGAACGAGTCATTGTTGACATCCGGGACGTCTTTATGCCAATTGAACGTGTCGATGTTCGGTACGGACAATTGTTTCGGCTCCGCCGGGATGTACCAATTGCCGGCGAGTGCCTGATCCGCATACATTTTCGCATCTTCGGTCGTCAAGCGAGCATACTCATACGGGATGTGGGCATCGGTCTCTTTCATGTATGTATGAATGAGCGGACGGTTCGTCGCCGATTGGATCCGTGATTTCGTCAACGAGCGGGCCGGGACGACCTCGGCTTGACTCTTCTTCACGTAAATGCGTTTGCCGCCTGACATGGCCAGATAATACCAACCGGACGGGCGGACGATGCGATACTCTTTCGTCGCGTTCGTCTTCTGGAGCGGGACTAACTTCTTGTCTTTCATTTCTAGGAGCGTCGTCGACGGGGCGACACGGGCGTTAAAGTCCGAGTTTGCCGTTGCTTCAGCCGTGACCGGGGCGAACAGGAGCATCCCGCTCAACACGCCGATCGATAATCGTGTATACAAAGGTTTCATGATATTCCTCACAGTTTCTGTTTGATTTTACCCTGTAAATTATATCCATCTATCTATGAATAAACAACTTTATTTTGGATTATATTTACCTTTTTTATTATTTTTTCAGTATAAAAACACCCACTCGTCGAGGAGTGGGTGTCATAAATCAATAAACCGTCAACTTCCGTTCCACCGTGGCATAGCCTGCCCGATAGATGCGAACGGTCATCTTCGTTCCTTTTTTCTGTTTCGGAATGGCAATCTTGAACGATTGACTCGACCCGACCCGTGTCGTCTTTCCGACTTGGCGATTATTCGCATACACTTTGACGCTCGCTCCCGCATCCGCTTTTCCACTTACAAACGTACTCGTCGTGCGGATCGCCGAGACACTCGCCGTCCGGAAGGCTTTGAGGATCACGGTCGTTGTTGCGGACGATGTGTTTCCAGCGACGTCACGAGCCGTCACCGAGATCTTTTGTCCAGCGAGCCAGTTCGACACGTTCAAACGATAGATGCCTTTCGAGTCCGCTTTGGTCGTATACGTTTTACCGCGATACGTGACGCGAACCGTGGCCCCTGCTTCTGTCTTTCCAGTGACTTGCTTCAGTGGGACGACCGCTTGTTGAATCGTCGGTTTGACCGGGGGTGTCTTGTCGGCGACTTTGAAGGTCATCGACTTCGTCTGCCCGAATGCATCTTTCGATACGATGCGAAGCGATTCGTTCGCCACGAGCGGTCGAACGATGGCGACCGCAAAGTTTCCGTCCGCCTTCGCACGGTTCGAGGTGATGCGTTTCCCAGACTTGTCGTAAATATCGAACGAGATGTATGGATCTAGTTGCCCCGTGATCGTCCGACGGTCTGAAGAAGCTTTCAAATTTTTCGGCGTCGTCAACGTGGACGGACCTTGGAGTGTCTTACTGAATGTATAACGTACCGTACCATCCTCGTTCCGAAGTCGCAGTTCCACATTCACCGGATAGCTGACAGGCTCTGGCAAGTTAATGGTCGTATCATAATTGGACAGATTAATCTTTTGCCCATTCACAATCAAGTCGTAGGCAGAGTAACTGATCCGGCGTGTTTCGTTAGCCAACCACAGTTTCGTTCCGCCTGCGTTGATTCGAACGTCCTCGATGCGATAGTCGAACACGTCCGGCGTCAACGTCCGTTTGTTTCCGACCTCATCCACGACGGTGACCGGAAACAGATTCATTGAATACTTGGATACAGGATAATCAAGCTTAAAGGAGAAACGTCCCGTTTCATCCGCACGTTGTGTAACGTCACCTGTTCTTCCGAAACGTACTAACGTGAGCGGATCTGTTTTGCCAGAGATGACCTGGTCCCCATATAAGAGCCGATCGAGTACGAGCGATGGAGGTGTGATGTCTTTGACAGTAAGTGTGACCACTCGCTTTAATCCGTTCGGGTTGACCACCTGAATTCGAATTTGGCTCACGCCTGCTTCTTTAAATGTAGCCCCAGTATTTGGTTTAAAGTCAAAAGCATAACGCCATCTTGAAATCGAATCAACCGTTTCCCAAGCCCCGTTAGTAAAGTATTCCACTTTCAAGTCATCAATGAGGTCATCACTCTGTACCCGAACCGTTTCTGTCATTTCAGAGAGAGTCCTCGTATTAGGTTGACCATTGATCGTCAAATTTGGTGCAGTCTCATCTTTTGGCGTAAACTCATATGTTGTGATATTTTTCTTGTCGCTACTCTCGACAGCGAAACGATAGGTCCATTTTTTTAACTCTTGTTGAAGTGTGAAGGAGAAAGCGCCGTCGGTCCCGGTCTTCACTTCCATTCTCGTGCCCTCAGGATTCCATTCTTGGACGCGATTATAGAAGACGACCGTCGCATTCGGCTCTGCATGACCCGACACCACTTTCTCCCCTTCGATGAAACGGGTGAGCGTCGGGGCAGTCATCGCTTGATGGATGCCATCAACATATGGAGAAACCTGTTCTCCCGTACTGACTCGAAGTCGATAAGTCGAACCGTACGGAATATGAACCTCACCTTTTCCTTCGTATAATGAAGTACGAGCTACTTCAATCTCCCCGTTTTTACGCATAATCTGCACTTCTGCTTCCCGAGCCGGTAAGGATGCCTCGATATACATCGTTTCATTCAAAAAGCGTACCGTCGGCTCGGCAATCATGCGTTCTTCTTTTACCGAGATGGACGTAGATAACCGTTGCATCCCGAAATCTGTTTGAAGATAGAATTCATATACTCCCGACTCAAAAAGCGGTAACTCCGTAGAGAACTTTCCATTAGAATCTGCTTGTACTGAGAAATCCCCGTTATCAGAACGGATGAATAGCTTAGCATTCGGTTCTGTTTCTCCCGATAGTTTGCCCGATACGGTAGATGGTGTCGCCTCAATCGTCAAGGGGAACGTAGAATCCACGTACTGATGAATCGATTGTTCCGCTAAAACAGTTCCATCTTTTTTGTATGTGATGGTTTTATGCGACGTTCCGTCCGTTCGAAGTGAAATATAAAATAGACCTGACTCGTCTACCGTTACTTTTTCTCCATCATATGTGACAGTCATGTCGGGATCTGTAACACCGTACACACCGAAAGATTGGGCGATGGAATAGTAAGGCTGCTCCGAAGTCAAACGGACCGGATCAATCTTCACTTCTTTTTCGACAAGCACTTCATTGTTTGGATGGAGCACTTCCACTCTACCTGTGAGCCCTTTGATATAGTCATCGAACGGAATCGACAACTTTACTTCGAAATGACCAGTCGCATCCGAGACAGTGGAAAGGGTCCGGTCATAAAGAGTGAGACGGACATTCTGATAAGGCAAGGTCGTACCGTGAACACGCGACTGACTCCATTGCATCGAGTCGACCTGAATCGGTAAATCAAAAGAATCATCGAACGAATAGCTTCCAGTGACACTTCGTTTCCCATTTGACGCTTGTGTATAAGCTTTCACTTCGTTACCTTGTTTTTTGGGAATTGAAAGTATCTCGACGCCCCGATATGTTTCGCCATCATAAATCGCGATGATTTCATAACCAGGATTTGACTGAAGCTCCATCTTTCCAGATTCGACTCCATAAAAGTTTGGCGGGAGCGGACCTTTTTCAATCACGGAGGCACTCACTCGCTGAACTGGTTTGTAATAGACGTCATCCTTTTGATAGAATGTCACGATTCGTTCCCCTACTGCCTCAGCTAATGAGACAGTGAACGTTCCGTCCGATTTCACACTAACAGGTCGAATCGTTTGATCCACGCCATAATATAATGGCTCTGTGTACGAAGTCTGTCCCATGAGCATCTTGCTGTCAGGCTCAAATGCCTGAACGGTCAGCGTGCCCGATGCTTCGACAGGTGACAAAGTAGAGACTAACAAAATCATGACCATAAAAATCATCATCGTTTGTTTAATAATGGATTTTTTATTCATTTTTCATCCCTTTTTTCTTTTTATTATGTAAAAAAATAAATTTTTCCGACATTTAATATATCACCACCCTCCTCATTTAGCCTACATATTTTTTGATAAGGTCGTCCGAAATTTATCGACAAGACTCGACAATCTGAAGATTGCTTCCCCTTCCGTCCTCCTATAATGGTTGTTATAGAGAATCCCTGCTTTTGATCCATAAGGCTTGGTGCAAATGAGATACAGCATTTCGAGGCTACATCCGATTTGATTTGACGAAACGACACGATTGGCGAGGTGCGAAAACCGCATAACAACCATTATGCTGTAACCACCTAGGAAACTTGAGACGCGCGCGGGAAAGCAGTTCATCATGCCAGACGCAAACGAACAAATCAAAGAGTGGGAACCGATGATCTATTACGTCATCCGCCAACTCCATCTTCATCCGAACGAAGTCGACGATGCCGCCCAGACGGCACGGATCGCCCTATGGCGAGCCATCCAAGACGGTAAGACGCTAGGGAAAACCTACTGTTTCATCCGCATCCGTGGGGCCATCTTGAACGAGCGTGCCAAACAGGCGAAGACACTCCAACACGAGGTGACGAGTGAGCGCCTCCCCGAGCAAATCGACAAGAGTGAGATGCCGCTGTCCCTCTGGCTCGACGACAAGCGTTCCACTTTACCAAATCGTCATTTCACCTTACTCTGCCATATGCTTCACGGAACTGAAGCATCGCTCGGGTACTCCCCGAGCCGCCTCCGCGCATACAAGGCCGAACTCCAGCGGATGCTCCGTGAGGACGATAAGTAAGAGGAGAATGAAGATGACTTTACACATGAAAGACGCTGTCGACCAGCACGTCCACTACTTACGCATGACCGGAAAATCGGACAACACGGTCAGTCAGGCGACCTATAAGTTCGCCCGTTTCGAGAGAATCATGGGACAGAACCGAACTCTCGATGACTTCAAGACGAGACAGGACGTCATGCCGTATATCAATGCCCTCCGCTCGGAAGGATGCCAACCGGTGACCATCAACAATTACTTGAGCGCACTCCGTGGTTTGTATGACTGGGCCATCACCGAGCAACTCGTCACGCACAATCCGTTTCATCACCTTCGCGTGAAAGTGACCGAACGTCCACCTTCGGACGTCCCTACGCCAAGCGACTTACACCGAGTCATCGATGCGATCGACGTCCCGTTGTATCGAACCTTTTTGACGCTCCAGTTGCATACGGGGATGCGCATCAACGAGGTGAGACAGCTGACACTCGATGCGATCGATTTGAACGCGCGTCTCTTGTACATCCACGAATCGAAGACAGGAAAACCGCGCAAGGTCCCACTGAACGATGCGACGCATGCGATGATGACGACGTATCTAGAGGAAGAGCGCCGATGCATCGATTCGCCATACGTCTTCCCGAGTGCCCGCGGTGATCTCATCTGCAAGACAACGATCAACCGTCACCTGAAACGCGCCGCCGAGGACGTGCTCGGTACATCCGTCACGTCGCATACGCTCCGGCACGCCTTCACGTCACATCTCTATGATATGGGCGTCAAGGAGACTACCTTGTCCGAGTTGCTCGGTCATAGTGAACCGAAGACGACCCGACGCTACATCCGCGTGCGCGAGGACCATCTGCGGGATGCGGTGGAACGACTGACGTTGGAGTGAACAAAGGAACATAAAAAATCCGGTCCACGAGCGACCGGATTTTTGATCATCTTTTCATCACATATACCTTCAATAGATATCCGATGATTCCAATCAATGCGGCAATCGCAAGATACACGATTGGCACGAGAAGTTGCGGCGCGGTCAAAGAGACGACGTAAATAAACATCGCGGTATTGAACTACCCCCACCTACGCTTCGCTTAGAGGTGGGGGATTCCTGATTTATCCGACCTGACAGCCGGAACCTGATCAGGCTAGCCCCGTCGTCCCGACGGTTGAAGAAGCCAACATGCGCTCAGCTTCTTGTCTGAGGTTCAGTCCTGCGTTCACATCACGGTCGTGGTGGACCCCACAAGCCGGGCATGTCCATTCACGCAGACCAAGATGTTTCACGTCTTGGTGTCGATGGCCGCAACTCGAACACAATTGGCTCGAGGCGAAGGTCTTCCCGACCTTCACGACGGTCTTGCCGTACCAGCCGGCCTTATACTCGAGCATGCGAAAGAACGCCGACCAGCTCACTTCGGCGATCGACTTGCTCAACTTGCGGTCCTTCTGCATGTCCTTCACCTGCAGGGTCTCGATGCCAATGACGTCGTGGTTTTTGACGATTTCGGTCGACACCTTATGTAGGAAGTCGGTGCGCTTGTTGGCGATCTTCTCGTGGATGCGGGCGACCTTCCGCTTCTGCTTCTGGTAGTTCTTCGCCTCGGAGAGTCTCACCCTCTTGTTCAGGGCGATGCGCTGACGACGGGACAACTTGCGCTGCTCCCTTGCCAGCTTCTTCTCGAGCGTACGGAAGTAACGGTCGTTCTTGTACAATGTGCCGTCCGATAGAACGGCGAAGTTCTTCAGCCCGACGTCGACGCCGACCGATGAACCGGTCTTCGGCAGCTCACCGATCTCCTGCTCTACGAGAAGGGAGACGAAATATTTACCCGAAGCCGTGCATCGGATCGTGGCGCTCAGGATGCGACCCTCGACCTGTCTCGATTTGGCGAAACGCAGCCATTTCAGCTTCGGGAATTTGAGTCGATTCCCGACGATCGAGACCTCGGGGAGCTGGGAATTGCCCTGGATGTTCGCCGTATAGGATTGGACGGGGTTTCGCTTCGACTTGAAACGAGGATGATTCCCCCTTTTCTTGAAGAACTTCTTATACGCGTCGGCCAGGTGTTTGACACTGTTCTGGACGGCGGTGCTATCCACTTCCGTCAACCAACCGAATTCCTGCTTGAGCATGGGAAGTTCTTTCGAGCAGGCATCATACGACAGTCCCTTGCCGGTCGCTTCATGGGCCGCGTCCCATTTCGACAGGAAATGGTTGAACACGAACCGGGAACAGCCGATCGTCTTGGCGATCAGGATTTCCTGTTCCTTCGTCGGATAGATCCGGAATTTATAGCCCTTGTGCTTCACCATGTGACGGTCACCACCTTTGAAGATATTTTACCCGAAGAAAAGGCTGGCGATTCATCTCCCACTTTCACGTAAGCCCTGTCCTTAACGTTTAGAAGTGGGAGTATTCTCGCTTAATTTTGATAAAGAAAAGTAGTAGGAACAAGCTAACATGTTTCAATGTATTTCCCCCCTTCACAATCTGTACGCTTTAGACTGTCCTCACCGAGTCACTTTATCACTTCAATCCGATTGCCGTCTCGGTAGTCTTTTATTTTGACAGGTCGAATACATTTCCTATTTGAAATTAAAAATATAGAAAATTAAGGAAACAACCTCACCTCATGGTATACTTTGAAAAAGAAGTAAATCCATTTTTTGAGGTGTATCTATGAAACGAATCTTACTCGTCCTCGTCTTGATTGGTGCGTGGGGGTCTGTCACCCCGACCGACTCCGCTCAGGCTGCGACGAACCCTTTCCACATCCGCTCTGTCCCGAACGCCATCGTCTATGAGATGAAAAGCGGGAAGTTGACGAAAATGGCGACCTATTCGACGACGAAGCGCTATGCGGCGATCAGTACGTCCGGTTGGTATTACATCGCCCTGAGCGGTGGGAAGAAAGTCTACATAAAGAAGAGTCAGGCGAAGCTTTTACTCGCCGATCCCATCACCCGTTCGAACCTGACATCGAGCGGGACGGCACGACTGGCGCACGAATACATGCGACAAATGGCACCACATGTTCCTTATGAATACGAGCGTCTCAGCGAAGCGAAGGCAATCGACTACGCGAACCGGGCCCTTAAGGGGAATTGGTACGTCCCGTCCACACCGTATCGTCTGTCGGTCCCAAACATCGACACGTTCGATTGGCATCGGAGCATCCCAAGCTCTTCAAGCAACTCGTATCCGTTCCAGATTCACTATTTGACGGTATTGAACCAATTGACGCAAGCCTACAATGCGACAGGAGACACCGCGTATTTGAAATACGGGATGCGCGTCGTGAAAAGTTGGACGAAAGCCCACCCCGTCGCCAACTACAAACAGTACCGCTGGCCATATAATGACCACGGTACATCGGTCCGGACGTTCCACTTATTGAACTTCTGGGACGTGTATAAGTCGTCGTCCCTTTACAAAGACACGGCATTCACAGGTCTGATGCTGCGGACGCTCCATGAGCACGGCACGTTGCTCGCGACATCGAGTTTTTATAAGTACGAACATAACCACGGGGTGTTCCAAGACATGGCGCTCACGGCGATCGCGCAGACGTTCCCACAGTTCGACCAAAGCGCGAGATGGAAAACGATTGCCGACAGCCGGCTCGATAAACAGATCCGCCACAGCATCACGTCGGACGCCGTCCACCTCGAGCATTCACCGGGCTATCAGGCGTACATGTATCACGTGCTCGACCGTTTCGTCATCTGGGCGGACGACAACCGCTTCACGCTCCCGTCCAGCATGAACCGTGTCGAGTATATGCCGAAACAGCTGACGTATATGGTGAAGCCGAACGGGACGCTCCCGATTTTCGGGGATACGTCAGGAGCTCGGCGCACGACGTCGATTATCCCGCATATCGATGACTTCCCACAGCTCGCCTATGCGGTCTCCGGAGGGAAGGAAGGATCACGCCCACCGCTCACGGTGAAGAAGATCAGCACGCAGTATAGCTTTATGCGGGAATATTGGTCCGCCCCACCGCGTGCCTTCAACCAGGCGACGCAAGTGATGATGACGGCGGGCTATCACAGTAGTGCCCACAAGCACGCCGACGATTTGAGCATCGACTTATACGGGCTCGGCCGCGACTTCATCATCGAGACGGGCCGCTACGGCTACACGAACCGTCCGGAACGTCAGCGCGTCTTCGGGGTCGATGCCCACAATACGGTCCATCGGGACGGGGCGAATCTCGACTTGAGCGCGTCGATGCGCGAGAAGAGTAAGATTGTCACCGTCAAAAACCTCGGTCCATCACTCCTTGCGATGGGCGAAAGCAAGCTCATCGGTAAAGGGGCGACCCATCGCCGGACGCTCGTCTATGACAAGGCGCAGACGCTCGTCGTCTATGACCGGATCAGCTCCCCGACACAGGAGAAGTTCGTGCAGCGATTCCATCTTGCGGAAGGTCTGAAACTGCTCCAGAGTTCGATGGCGACCCAGAACGTCGTCTATGGCGACTCGAACGGCCGGACGATCCAACTCATGCAGCTCAACCTGAAAAATTCATCGATGCGCAACAGCACGAGTTTCGTCGCCGTCGAGGATTACGAATGGAAGCCGCGTCCGCAAGTCATCTCGTATAACACCGGGAAAGATGTGCGCTACCTCACGCTCATCCGACTCGACCAGTCGAAGACAACGATCCGGTCGGCGAGTGTGAAAGTATCCGGTTCGAACTATATCGTGACGTACACGCTCTCGAATAAAGAGACGAGACAGATCAGTGTGCCGATCTAAACAAACAGGTCCTTTACGCCATGTTGATATGCTCCCCAATAGGTAAACAGACGAAATAACAAATCTGTTTATTCGATTGGGGAGTGTTTTTTATGGCGAGATGTCGGCATTCAATCGAACAAAAACTGAGTGCACTACAAATGA
This sequence comes from Exiguobacterium sp. s140, assembly GCF_018617035.1. Taxonomy (GTDB): domain Bacteria; phylum Bacillota; class Bacilli; order Exiguobacteriales; family Exiguobacteriaceae; genus Exiguobacterium; species Exiguobacterium profundum. The sequence goes on along the minus strand of NZ_JACSJK010000002.1, from coordinate 440,538 downwards.
TGGAAGATACTGTACACCAAGGAACAGAAAATAGCGACCGTACATGACTATCTCGACAGGGCCACCATGGTGGAAGTCCTCTCTAGACATCAAATCAGTAGTCGTTCGGTTCTATATCGGTGAATCAAGAAGTATCCTAGTCATAGTGAGCTAATAGATTCGAGAAAAGGGATGGATTGAGCTATGGCAGACCACATTCGAGGAATGAACGCGTAAAACCCCTCATCGCAAGTGGCGTGAGAGGATTTAGCGGAATCTGTCGAGAACAGACAGATGATCTTATTTCGAACGGAATGACAGTTGCTCCGTAAATGGGAAACGGCGACGGATTTGTTGCTTCACAAATCGTGACAAGACGACAATCGAATTCAAGACAAAACCGAGGGTCAGAAGCGCCAGCAACAATAAGACGTAAAAGAGAACTTCGTTCAATGGACACAGCTCCTTCGTGTGAGGTAGGGAGTATGGACATGTACATGTAAAAAGTGTGGGAATTACACAGCATGTGACGGGTGACAATTCAATCCATACCTTTATCTACCATTAGTGTAACCTGATTGTAACAAACAATACGTTTGTTTTTACTACAAAAGGGGAATTAATTTTATCTGCTTTAGGTCTTTCGTTCGACAGGAAGTGACAATTCGCCTACATGCAAAAGACGAACTCGGTTGAGTCCGTCCGATGATTTATCATGTAGTGAATTGCATGCTGTTTAAATCATGCCCCCTGAGTCGTTCAAACTCTTTCTTTTGAGCGAGTCTGCCGTCGCTCCGACCATTTTTTCACAACCCGTCCGTTACGCAGGTAACGAACAATCAGCCAAATCAGCAGAATTGGAATGAACAGACTCGTGACGGCACCGATGACAATCGATCCGACAGCAAGGAGCACCACGAGGACATCCATCGACATGAACCACTCCATTAGGGTCTCTCCTTCTTTATAATCCCTTCTTTTATCTCACAATGACTTTAATCTCCACAGCATCACCATATGCATCCGGTTCAAGGGATAACACGGCTGTCCCTTCCTTACAGCTTTCATTTCCGGGCGTACCGTATCGTAAAAAAAGTATCGAGCTACCATCATAAGACAGTGAACTACTCGCCACTTATTTGCTTCACAAATTGAAGGGGGAGCTTCTTGGGAAGACCGTGCTCTTACCAGCCACGGTTATAGACCAAGCTCGTCGGGCAGTCCCTGCCCTGAATGGTTGTCAGTCGGCCAACATCATCAGGTTGATGCTCGCGTTGATGTCGCGGTCATGGTGCGCGCCACAGGCACACGTCCATTCACGGACATCTATCGTCTTCTTCCCGCCCTTTACTCCGCAAGTGGAACAGATCTGCGTCGATGCGAACCAGGGGTCTGCCTTGATGAGTGTCCGTCCGTAGAAGGTGCATTTGTATTCTAGTTGTCGGACGAACTCGTACCAACTGACATCCCCGATGGATTTCGCTACCTTGTGATTCTTCATCATATCCTTCGATGTCAATGTCTCCACGACGATGACTTGGTTCTCGTCAACGATCCGTCTCGACAGCTTATGAAGGAAGTCCTTGCGTTGGTTGGCAATCTTTTCGTGTTTCTTGGCCAAAAGTAATTTGGCTTTTTCACGGTTCTTGCTCCCGATCTTCTTTCGTGACAGCGCCCGTTGCGCCTTCTTGACCTTCGCTTCGGACTTCCGGAGGAGTCGGGGGTTGTCGATTTTCTCCGAGATCATCGCGTCGTTCGTCATGACGGCGAAGTGCTCCAGGCCAAGATCGATCCCGACTTTATGCTCGACTGGGATCCATGGTGCATCGTCCTGTTCGACGAGGAGGGAGATGAAGAACTTGCCCGTCCTCGTCGTCGACACCGTCGCCGACCGGATGACGCCCTCGAACGGGCGATGTTGTGTGAACCGTACGAACCCGACCTTCGGCAGACGGACCTTGCCCGCCTCGATGCGGATCGTGCCATGCTGGTTGTTCGTCGTGTAGGAGGCGCGCGACCGCCGTCTCGATTTGAACACCGGGAAGCCGCCCGTCCCGGCGAAGAACTTCGTGAACGCGGTGTCGAGGTTCAGCTTCGCGTTCGCGAGCGCGAGGCTGTCCGCCTCGGCGAGAAACGGGAACAGGGGCTTGTAGGAGGCAGGTGTCGCCGGTTTCCGTCTCGTTCCGTTCCCCACCTTCGCCTCCTCGCGGATGGCGATGCGGTCCTCGAGCAGCTTGTTGTAGATGAACCGGGCGCAGCCGATCGTCTTGATGAGGAACTCGGCCTGTGCCGGCGTCGGGTGGAGCCTGTATGTATAGCCTTTCAGCATGTCCGTCCCTCCTCCCTCCAGTAGATCGTGATGTATCCTCCTCGTCCGATACCCGCGGATGGGGAGGGAGAATCTGACGGAATCACGAACTTTCGTTCGTCATATCTGTCACAGGGGGAAAAGACGTTTGGACCGGGCGATTCATCTCCCACCCACGCCGGGCTTCGCCCCGAGACGCTTAGAGGAGGGAGAATTCTCACCTACTTCTGTTAAATAATGAATTCTATCCTACCTCGACACCTTAACCGTCTTCACCGTCGACCCGTATTTGTTCTTGCTCGTCACCTTGATCAGCGTCCCTGCTTTTTGCTTGTTGATCGAGAACGAGTAATTCCCTTTCGCATTAGCCGTTCGCTTATACGACTTCTTCCCAATCGTCATCGTGACGGTCGCTCGTTTCTCGGTCTTGCCACTCACTTTCGTCGAACGGACGGAAATGCGATTGACCGACAACGCTGGCAGCAAGTGACTGGATGATATCTTCAGCTGATAGGTTCCAGTGTGCGAGGTGCCCATACCGCCTTGCACGTAGACAAAATAATCCCCTTTCGGAAGAACCACCGATTCGTCATAGCGTCCCGGTTCAATGGATGAGCTGTATAGATAAGTCGACAATACCTTTTCGCCTTGCGCGTTCTTCACCGTCAAGCTCGCGGCACGATCGATGAAGGACAGCAATTCCACTCGGACGCGACTTTCTTTCGGTAACGACAGTTTGTACACATCAATCGAATCGTTCCACGAGATCAATCCGGTACGTGATGTATAGAACGGGAACCTTTCCGCTTCGACCGACCCGTTGTTCGGCTCTCGCTCTTGATTCTTCTCAGATTTGAATGAACTGCTGATCTCATAGACACCCGTATTCGACCGATACGTCAAATCGTATACGTTCAAGTAATAGATGCCTGGTTCCAAGTCGACTACCATCTTCTGTTTCCCCGGATTGTTCATCGATCCTGATACTGATTTTTGGTAAATCGACGTGTTCATCTCATCTATTAATTCGAAGTAGACCTGTTGCGAGACAAAGCTCGTCAACTCCAACTGAAGCCGTCCCGCTTGTTTCAGTTCGATCCGATACACATCGCTTCGATCTTGCAACGTCAAATGACCTGTTATCGTTTTTTGAAGCGGCAACGATTGAGCCAAGAGCGTACCGTCGTTCGGCTCCACATCATCCGTCGTCACTGGATTGAAATCAGCACGAATCGCGTATTTACCGAGAGCATAACTGAACTGAAGTCGATACGTGCCTTGATTCAAATTAAGCGTCTTTTGATAACGTGCCGGTGAATACTGACTTCCGCGAACCCATTCATACACGACAGAACGATTATTTTCATCGACCACAGTCACTAACGTATTTGCCATCTCGAGCGTCAAATCCAGTGTCAGTTTCCCGTTTTGAGGTAACGTCACCTCGAAGGTCGGGTTCGCCTCCCCCTTCACGAGCTCGCCTTCTAGTACTTCTCCGAAGACTAAATCATGTGTCGTCGTTTCAGCAGCTATAGGTGTGATCGCCATCGCTCCTTGAATCCAAATCAATAAAAGACAAACGAATACAATACGTTTCATGATTTTCCCCCTGACGTCATAGAGAAAGACTGACACGATGGCCAGTCTCTCTACTTCTATTCAATCGTGTTACTTCAGTTCATAACTCATTCGATACGGTTGATTCCAATATTCCGATTGAGCTAAACCTGATAATGGGAACGAGACCAAGTAATACTCGCCGGCAGGAATAACGAGGTCTAGCGTTCCATAATAACGCCCTTCATTCGAGTACTCTTCACTGTAACGAATTTCCTCACCATTCGCGTCAAATAGACCGAATGCCCAATATTCGCCTTGCTGATTGTTCATCCATCCCCCGAACACAGACAACGTCATTCGCTTATCGGTCCGGAAGACGAACGTATCGACATCTTCTAAATCATAAACAGAACCAATTAAATCTCCAGAAGCATACGAAATCACATCCGCATCCGCAAACGAATCATTCAATTCCTGTTCTCGTGTATCCCCTTTGCCGGATACGACAGGTAATTCATATTCTGGTTCAGTCGGCATTTGCACATTCGCAATCGTTTCGCGCCCGTACTTCAGCGTATCCAGTTCTTGAATCGGAACCGCATAGTTCATATTTTGCGAATCCGGGAGTCCCCATGTGACGACGCCGATGACCTGTCCGTAATCGTTAATGAGAGGACCACCTGAATTGCCATGAGTCACACTGGCGTTAAATTGAAGATAAGGTTGACCACTGAAGAAAACTTCACGATTACTAAGAATTCCTTGTGTAATCGTATTATCCACACCTTTCGGGCTCCCGAGGGCATACACGGTTGATCCTGTACTTCCCGCTTTTGCTGTCGCCAATGTCGGAATGGACTGAAGGGACGGGACATCTAAAATCGCCAAATCCAATGCATCATCGAAGCGCTTCAATTTGAGTGTTTCGACTTCAGTCCCGTTTGCGAACCGAATGCGCGCGTATCGGTTCGATTCACCCGAAACGACGTGGAAATTGGTGATGACTTCCCCTTTCTTCGTCACGAATCCACTCCCAGTTGAAGTGAGTCGATCAGAAGCATCGTACATCTCAATCGTCGCGACCGATGGATTGACTGCCTTGAACGCTGCTTGTGCGTTCAGCTTTTTCGGTTTGACCGTCACGCTGATGGTCGACTTCAACTTCGTCTTCTGGACGGTGACCGTGATTGTCGCTTTTCCGACCGCTTTCGCTGTAATCTTTCCACTTTTCACGGTCGCGACTTTCGTGTTCGACGATTTCCATACGTATACTGGTTTTTTCACACCACTCGTTTTCGCCTGTACCGTTTTGGATTGGCCGACCTGTAACGTGACGCTTTTTGGAGAAACCGTCAAACTTGCCGCGGCTGCCGTTGTGGGTAAACATGTACTGAGTAACAGGAATAGGATTGCAAGAAGAGAAAACTGCGTTACGAACCGTTTCAAATCTCTCGACCTCGCTTTCGTTTATTAGTGAATTTGTATGAATAATGTCCATCATCTTCATAGTACCAACCTAGGTCTTTCGTCGGATGAAACTTATCATTTTTAAGTCAATCAATAATTTAAAATCGACAAACAATCGTTCGACATGAACTGACAAACGACACGATTCAATTCCATAAAAAATCGTCTCCCTTCATCAAGAAGAAAGACGACTCTCATGTATTGAATACTACTCACATCAACAATCATTCGAAGAGTGAGATGGCACGAACGACTTGATCTCCATCGAGCTGAACGATGAGTGTTCGCTGATTGACTTCATAGACAAGAAGCGCATCTTGTTTGAAACGGTATAGCTCTTCCCCTGCTTTAAAGAAGCCTACCGTATAGGAGTAATCGAGGACTTCTTTCGGTGTACCGAGCGCGCGTGTCACTTCTGACTTGGTGACGGTACGTTTAAAGAACTTTGGTGACGTGTGTACACTGATTACATCGTAAGTCGGGTTATTTTGATAATTCGGATCATCGGCAAGAAGGAAATCTCCACTCCACTTCCCGAATTGACCTGAGTCAGACTGGACCTCAGCAAATGCTCCATCCGAACCTTTTACTTTACGTAAATCAGAACCGAATGCGACACTATTTCCGTAAAAATTCCCATCGTAAAAGATTGACGCTTGCTGCATTTTCAACCAACTGACATCATTTTGCTTCGAAGGGATGCTCACGGTCATCGTGCGCTTTGCTTTCTTCCCTTTATAGACGGCTTGAATCGTCGTTTTTCCAGGAACACCCGATGTGACCGATGTCTTTCCGACACGGGCAACCTTCTTCGTAGTGGACGACCACGTCACCCCTTTCGTGATACGCTCGACCGTTCCGTCAGTATAGACAACGTCTAATTTGAGTGTACGGGCATACCCACTGTCTTGTTTCGCATATGTCGTCGGGATCACGATTTTCGATACCGACTTGGCCTGAGCTTCCTCGGTATAAAAGGATAGACTTGCAATCATTAAGATTGCGGTCACCACCTGCATAAACACTCGTCTCATGTGAGTTCTCTCCTTCCGTTCCATCATTTACTTACTTTCACCGTCTTCACAGACGACCCATACTTGTTCTTGCTCGAGAGTTTGATGCTCGTCCCGGCTTTTTGTTTGCTGATGGAGAACGAATAGTTCCCTTTCGCATCAGCCGTTCGCATGTAGGATTTCTTCCCAATCGTCATCGTGACCGTCGCGCCTTTTTCCGTCTTGCCACTCACTTTTGTCGAACGAGCTGTCACTTTGTTAATCGATAAAACTGGCAATAAATGACTTGATGTTACGCGAAGTTTATATTTCCCCGTATCATCGTGGCTATAGTCATCATAAATCGACAAGTAATACGTGCCTTTATTCAAAGTAAGATTCTCTTTGTATCGACTAGGCGCTTTTGATGATCCGTATAAATACTCGCTAGCAACTCTATTGTTCTCATCATCGAGCAATTCTACGATTGCTCGATTAGCGACATAGGATGTGAGGTCGATACTGACACGACTTGTTTTTGGAATGACAATTTTGTACACATCAATATAGTCATTCCATGATAGGAATCCTGTACGTGTTTGGTAAAACGGAAATACTTTTGCTTCAACAGTCCCATTATTCGGCTCCATTTCCTGATTTAAAGCTGGAACGAATGACGAGGTCAATTCATATTTACCTGTGTCATCATAACCATAGTCATCATAGATGTGAACATAGTAGGTACCTGGCTCTAAATCGATATATGGAGCATATTTTCCTGGATTGTTCCAAGTACCATAAACTGCTTTTGAAAAAATCGAGTTGTTATAATCATCTGTAAGTTGGAAATAAGCTCTGTTTTCAACGGAGCTAGTGAAATCAAAATAGAGTCGACCTGCTTTTGTTAATTCGACACGGTACACATCAATTCGGTCCTGCTCTGATAAGTATCCTAATGTTTTTTTCCGAAGGCTAATTTTTGTGCTTGAGCAGTTCCATTGTTTGGTTCTTGATCATTTGTCTTCATCGGAGAAAAACGTGTAGAAATTTTAAATTTCCCAACATCATCTTTTCCATAGTCATCATAAATCATAAATTGATAATTTCCTTTTTCTAAGTCAATGCTCGTGACCTCTCTCGCTGGTGTTTCAGCACTTCCATAAAGAGCATCCGAATACACAGTATCATTGTATTCATCTACAAATTCAATGTATGCACGGTTAGATACCGAAGACGTTACGTCAATCGTAAAACGTCCAGCCTCTTCTAACGTTAAATTGTAAATCTTACTACTATCACTTTCCGTCAACTCCCCACTAACGGTCCCATTGATCGGAAGGATACCTACACCTGTTTCCGCACTTGCTGGCGTGATTGTCGCTAGAATCAACAACGCGCCAAGCATTGATGAAATCCACGTTTTCATTAATTGTTTCATAGTTATTTATCCTCCATTCAAATCATTACGCTTTATTATATGAAAGGATTTTCCATTCAAGGTTCTCATTTTCACGGATAGGGAAAAGGGTTTTCGAATTTTAGAGGTCAATCGTTCGACAAGATTCGTCACGCCTGCCTCCTCATTTACTCCAAAAGAAAAGAACCGCCATCGGCGATTCCATTTCTTCATTTCACTCTTTTCCCAACCTGCTTCATCTGCTTCACATCTTCTCGCTCCATCGTATGTTTACAGAGCGGGAAGTTCAAACAGCCATAAAACTTACCCTTCTTCCCGTCCCGCAGCACAAGATATCCTCTGCATGATGGACAGACAATCGGGTTATGAATGATGCTTGGATGATTGGCCGTATAGTCACAGCCTGGGTAGTGACTGCAACCGACAAACGTTGACTTTCGGTTTGTCTGTTCACGAATGACCAAGTGACCATCTAAACAACGAGGGCATTTTGGATTATTCCGTATGCTTTTGCCCTCCTCGATTCCCATTTCATACGGGACTTGCTGTTCTTTGATCAACTCTTGGACAAACGTCGACATGCGGTCATCCGGCGTCAGTACATACGTCGTATGTTTCGTCCGTGTCAACGCCACATAGAACAGACGGCGTTCTTCCCCAAACTCCAACTCTTCTTGTTTCTGAAGGACGAATGACAATAGCGGGTCATCCATGATCTTGTTCGGGAAGCCGTTCTTACTGTTTGCCGTATTGATCAAGATGACGTTCTCTGCTTCAAGTCCCTTTGAACGATGCGCTGTCAAAAAGGAGATTCGAAGATTCGGATGCGTTCGGTCGGTCACTTGCACTTCATCTTTCAAATACTTCACTCGAAACGAAGCGCTTCCCTCAATTGACTTGATGTCAAAGTTGTTCCGTCCAACGAGCAGTACATCCGACTCCGGACCATGTGATTGAACGATTTGATCAAGCGCTCTACGTAAGGAGATTTCAAAGTCGTTCTTCCCCTTGATCCCCATCACGCGAACCGGTGTGGTCAGTCGTTTTCCGGAAGAAAGGTTCTTTCGGATTTGACGCTTGTTCTTCATCACGAATCGACCAGCGATATCAATCAATTGTTGCGAGTTTCGATACGTGTTCTCAATTTTTAATAAAGCACTCTTCCCGAAATAATGTTCAAAATCGGTAAACAGACTCAAATCAGACCCCGCAAACCGATAAATAGACTGCCAGTCATCTCCTACGCACATGACGGTTGATCCCGTCTTCTTCCGGATCGCTTCAATCAGACGATAGCGACTGACGGAGATATCCTGATACTCATCAATGATGATGTATTTGTACGGCAAATGAACAGCATCGGACGAAACAATTGAGGTCGCTTCGTTGATCATGTCATTGAAATCGATTTTGTTCGTTCGTCGTAGATGATCCTCATACATCCGGTACATCGGTTTGACGAGACGGAAGAAGAGGAGTGATCGTTGATAATGAAACAAGTCCTTCTTGTTCAAACTCTGTGCGAAGATATCAAATTGAGACTCCGTATAATGATTCGATTTGAACAGTTGAAGAAAGCTCGACACAAAATCGACGAAGTCGTTGAAATGACTCTTTTGCTTCGTTCGATATAACTTGTCGAATACTACTTTCGGGTCCACTTCCCGGAAGACGACACCTTCCTTCAATAATTTCAACCGTAGTTGATCTAACAAATTCCCTTCTTGCCGGTAATATGAATACGTCTCCATCAGCTTCGTCCCGTATTCATGATGCAGCTGTCGTTTCCATTCCATTCCGTCGAGATATTTCTGCTCCTCGATTGGACTGAGCCAAGGGGCGCGATTGTTCCGGTTGATTCCGAAGTGTTCTAAGTACAAATCGTATTCTGGCAGATAAAAGTCCGGTTGATACTGACGATGATATCGAGTCGCTGTCTGATGAGGGTAATTCTTCTCGTATTCATATTCGATGCCATTCAAGAATAAGAAGTTCGCAATCATGACCTCTTCGAGACTCTTGACCTTCTCTTCTTGAATCGTGATTTTCTGTCTTTGTTGTGCGGTAATCATCTCAGCGGCTGAGAGGGATTTCCATACTTTGCTGCGTAACGGTTCTAAATCCACATGCTTGTTGTAGTCGTGATATTCCCCGGCCGTCTCAAACTCTTCAATCCCTTTTGGAATGTAGAAATAGTAACCGAAGAAGTCGATCAGTTCTTTCATTCGATGCGGATGTTCATAGAACTGATGCATACAATAATCACGAATAACTTTTTTCAATTCGTCCTCGACTTGAGGTTTTTGTTTTCGACCTTCAGCAATGATCCCCATCCCGAGCCCATGAAACGTCTTGACCTCCACGGGGATATGAAGCCGTTCGCAGATTCGCTCCTTCATCTCTTCGGCTGACTTTTTAGTGAACGAAATTAGTAAGATTTCATGAGGCTGTACTTGTTTTCGTTCAACCAAATATTTCACTTTCGCAGCAATCGTCAACGTCTTTCCAGACCCGGCACCGGCGACGACGAGGTTCGAATCCTCATTGACGATGACCGCACGTCGTTGTTGGTCATCGAGCGACTTCCCATCGATTGAGTCAAAAAAGGATTGGGTACGCTTCAACTCTTCGGTCACATATGTTTCATTCCAGTCTTCCACCTGTCGATCTAAGCCTCGATAAAGTTGTATGAACGAAGTCGTCTCTGGAATAGAATCATCCTTGAAGAAGTCGTATACGTCTCGATAATCACCGAGAAGTCGTTTCCGCAACGAATTCCCGATATAATGACGTCGCGCCGCTTCGACATCTCGCTGAAAAGATGCCATTTGCTCATAATATGTACAGAGTCGTTGATTGATGCGCTCAACTCGTTCATCAAGTTCTCGCCAAACGTCCAACAACTCGCCTGATACACGAACGTACGCTGTGTTCAGTGAAACGACTGAAGATGGGAGTGAACCGTCCTCATGTTTCAGTTTGGTGTGTGTCGTTTCATCTAGTAGGAACCCTCGTTCACTCAGTTCATAAACATGATGAAAGCGTCCTTTCTCCCGCATCACTTCTTCTGGAGAAATGCTTGACTTAGAAGAATCCCACGCTACCATCTGCTCCTTCAAATTGTTCAAGCCGATTTGTAAAACATTCACGTCACGTTTCAATTGCGGTAAGACACGTCGTATCATAAAGAATCGTTGTATCGATTGGATCCATCCCATATCATCACCATACCATTTACAATATTTTCAACTCTTCTTCAGTTTATCAAAAAGCTGATTAAGAAGAGGATAAATCCTTTTGATGATCTACAAAAAAGAAACTGAGCCTAAGTAGACTCAGTTTCCTAATGTTCTATCAATCTTTAATAGTGTAATTATTTAAAGAATTCTAATCGAATCAGAGTAGCGAGTTTTATAATTCATCTCTCTCCGTCCTGTTTTGAGCGTAGGAGATATATGCCAAGTGAATTGTCATCACCTATGACTGCGAGTTGCATATCTGTTTTCAGAATCTCATCTGCAGCAAGCAGGTTCGCAAAATTTAAATTCCCGTATTCTTCATTTGGATACATAGTAGGATAAGCTTCTTCGATAGCTTTTGAGACTTTCGATGTAAGTAGATCACCTTTTACAAATAATCTATTATTCTTTAAGTCTATCATGACCCCGCCATCCTCAACTGGGATATATCCTACGGTTTTTTCTGAAATAACGTCTGTTTTCTCAACAATCAACATACGACTGTTGAATTTAGAGTTAAAGACTGCCTGATATGTTTCGGTAATCGGCACATCCTCGCGCACATATTGGAATGGAGTCAGTTTTATTTTAGGTTCAGAAGAATTGAAGAGTGGTGAATCGAGTAATTCTTGAACAGTAGAGCCTTCTTCAAACATAATGTGATACGAGCTTAGCGCACCAAACTCAAATTTCGAACTTGTGATGTAATCATATTGTGAAAAATGTTGACCCTCCTTTGCATACTCGTATGTGATTGCTTTATCTCCATGTGGGATATGCAGAATGATTGTCTTAGACAAATGTTTATAGTTCGTTTGGAACGTATAGCTTATCACGACATGTCGAACCTCGCCGTTTTTGTCGGGACGGGCAGGAATCATATACTTGCTATCTTGAATATCATCTGACGAAATATAGAAGTAAATCCCTTCAGAAGCGGTAGGTAGGGCAATATATGCACCAGTCTCATTTTCAGCGTTTTGGATTGTCGGAACGAATGTCTTCATCGCGTCTTCTAAAGGTTGTGGAGTAGGTAATTGCTTCTGGAACTCATTATTCATAGTCCAGTAGGCCAGTGCTAAACGTTTATACTCAAACGAATCGTCTTTTTCTCCTACCTCATCACCATTTAGTGACATCAATAGCGTGTTCACACTCTGAAACTTTTCGAAAATATTCTCCACAACATCATCTTTCGATAAATCATCATTTAGCAAAAGTTCAATTTCTCTTAACAATTGTCGAATATCTTTTTGAATCGCAAGTTCATTTTGCGAGAGAACGATAGGACTAAAATTCACAGGCACATGGTTAATGACTACATCTTCTGGTTTGACGACTTGAACCATCACATCGTCAGCCGCTGAAATGGTCTCGATTTTTGATTGCGGACTGAACGTGAGAAATGCTTGTTTCAATACATTCACCTCGTCAAACTCTCCTTCGAGATTTACGGAAGCCGATGTATCAATTGTTATTACTTTTACCAATTCAGCCTGACGGTTAATAATCCGTGCTCCATTCGTATCTTCTAACCGAAGCTCAGCTAAATATCCACTGTTGTCAAACGTACTTTCTGCTACATCTTTAATCAAAACTGTACCTGTCACGTTCGCTTTGTTAATCACTGTCGCATTTGGAGTGTTGACGGTCAAATCACCTTCAATCGTCCCAGCTTCAATCGTAACCGTACCAGCTTCACTATGGTTGATCCCGACATTGCCAGTCACCTTGAATCCGTTTAATGCTAAATCTACCTTACGTGTGAGTGTAAGATCACCTGTGATATCGTTCAATAAACGAATTCGCTGTACAGTAGTATCTTGGAGCGCTTCGTTTAATTGAGTGAGTGTTGTGACCGAAGTCGTTTTCACTACGCTATTCCTGCCTTATACCGCATAACGGCTTTCGAGCCAGGCCTACACCGTACGTGCGCCTTTCAGCGCATACGGCGTGCCGTCAGTCCTTGCTTATTTCCCCGTTATTAGTATACATAAATTAGCAATACTCATTTTACATTTTATAGAAAAGAAGAGAATGATTTTCTCAAATTCTAGGACTTATCTTGATTGTAGATTTTCAAATCCGTTATCGCTTGTCTGTTCCTCAATGCGCAAAAACGACTCTAGCAAGAGCTAGAGTCGCATAAAGAAATTAAATTTGCGATGCAGTGAGATACTGATCGAACTCTTCTAAGAATTTCGTCAAGCTATCCACGTTGATCGTGTAAGTGTTATCCACAGGAGACACTTGACCGTTTAGATCAGCAAATTCATTCAATTTAGCCAATGCCGCATCATTTCCAGCACCAATGACCTTGTCCAACACTGTGACATTCGCTGTGATGACAGACGACGGCGTACCGTCAAATGTCACGACTGCCTGATAAGCTGCTTTCATTGCTTCGACATCGGTTGAAGTAACGTCAGATTTTAACTTAGTTGAGAACGTAACTTTTGCCGTTTCATAAGCGAGACCTGCGTTGAACGTATGACGTACAACTGATTCAGCTTGATACCCTGTACCTTTGCGCTCGAGTACAAAGTTGGCTACAGATTGTTTCTTACCTGTATCGAGACTCGTATAAGAATCTGCTGAAACATTAATTCCTAAGACTGATGCATTTGTTTCTAATGCACTGACCATCTCCGCTTTCGTTGTTGCTGCATTGATCGCACGGATCGCTACGCTATTCCCATCTTATACTAAGTTGTAAAACTTAGATTTCGATTTGGGCCTACACCATACGTGCGCCTTTCAGCGCATACGGCGTGCCGTCAGCCCTTGCTTATTTCCCCATAATCATTATAACAAATAAAGGGGTATTAATCCATTTTTAAACATATAAAAATCGGTATCAGCAATATTGCTGATACCGATTAATGATAGTTTACTTACGGTTGCACAGGGTACATCGCTTTACCGAAAGCTTCTGCCATCTCGCTCCATGATGCATAGTTATCACCGTTATTGTAGAGTTTTTCAAGAATTGATGTTTGAACGTCTTTTTCGAGTTCCTTAAAGTTACCAATCGTTGTATTTAAGTTTTCAACTACTGTAACGGAAGAAACGTTACCACTGACTTTCGGAAGAACTTCTTGGTTTTTTGCATAGGCAACTGCAACTTTACCAATGAAGTCTTCAATTTTGAGATCTTTTGCTTCTTTTGCACTATTCACAGAGAATAAAGCATCTTGTGTCGCTGTACGGTTTTCAACTGCGGCATTGAACAACTTTTTGAATTGTTCAAGTGTCCAAGTTTCAACCTTTACATCAGCGCGGTTAGCCAAGATATCAGTAATGACTGCAATTTGACGATCACCTTGACCGTAATCACCTAATCCTTCTGAATCAGAAAGAGCATTGTAACCCTCCAAGTTTAACCCAAGGTCTAATGCCTCTGATTCAACGACCGCTTTTAGTTTAGCAGGATCCTTCTCAGTATTAATCTTCAACATCGCATCGTTGACAGCCGGCTCATTTTCTTTCAAAATTTGCTCCCATGAAAGAGCAACTTTACTTGAACCGTCAGTAAATGCCTCATCTAAAGCAACAGTAGAAACCGTTGACGAGATGACTTTACCGTCACGTTTGATTTCAACTTTCAAACGATTTGGTTTTACATCGTATGAAGCATCCCAAGCCGTCGTATCCCATGTACCTGATGGATAAGAACCATTTGGCACAAATAATGTCGATGCGTAATGTTTTTCATTGGCAAACTCGTTTTTGAAAACATCCTTCACCAAATCTTTAACTTCTTCTTTTGTTGTACTTGTTGCTAGTACTTTATCGCCATTCATTAAAGAAACGACGACGCGATCTCTTTCTTGAAGAGAAACGTGTTGGTCAGCTGGTAAGACGATACGAGCCTGTACACCATAGAAGTTTTTATCAACTTTGGATACACGGTATGTGACGTACCCTTTGATTTGAACTTGTGGATATACCACTTCTTCATCGTCGATGACGACCTCACCATTACCAGAAGTATCCTTTACAGTACCACCAGAAACTGTCGCTTGAACGTTTGCATCCGTGTTCAAATCATTGATGACTGAACCGTTAGCCAAGTTCAGTTGTGTATCTTGTTTCACAGTCACTTTTGTGAATCCACCTTGGAGGTTCACAGGTTGCATAGTGTCAATCACAAGGTTTTGAATCTGGCTGTTTTGACCGTTGATGAAACGTGGCGTTCCTGTTGCATCCTGAATAATAACGATGTTGAGGAGACCGTTGTTTGTAAACGTGTTGTTTGCTACATCAGTAATTGTAGTTGTACCGTTTACAGTTGCTGAGTTGGTAAAGCTCACATTTGGCGTATCTACCGTAAGATTACCCGTTACTGTACCGTTCGAAAGAAGAATTGTTCCTTCTGCATCTGTATCATACGAAACGTTACCAGTTAATGTTTTTCCATTAAGATCGAAATCAACTTTACGTGTCGCATTAAAGTTTGCAGTTAAGTTATTGTTCAAAACAATTTTCTTAACATTCACATTAGCTAAAGCAGTATTTAATTCTTGAACTGTCGATACATAAGTTAAGCTATTCCCGTCTTATACTAAATCTAAAGACTCAGCTTTCGGTTCGGGCCTACACCATACGTGCGCCTTTCAGCGCATACGGCGTGCCGTCAATCATAGTTCAAATTGCTCATTTCCCCTATATCAAATCTACCAATATTTTCTTATAGATACAAGTCCTAATTTATGTATTTTATTGGAATTTCAATTTCCCTTTAATTTTAAAATTCTAACCACAACAAAACCACCTCTCTCCAGTATGGAAAGAGGTGGTCTAAGAGATCATCAGAGTGACTACTAGTTTGTGTCGTCATCAATCAGTTTTCTCATTTTTGGGGAAATAAGCAACTGTTTCTGACTGACTAGGTTCCTTCGCTCCCACTAGTTTTATCCTCCCTATATGTTACCATATAAGTGCAAGCGGCTAGTGATCGACGCTACTATGAACCTGCTGCCATCTTTATGGCTTCACGGGTGCTGATTCACCTCTTCCATAAAGACTTCAAACGTTCCATCATGTTTATCCCTATTTTTAGTAACCGTAGACCTCCACTATTCAGATATGAGCAAGAAAGCGATTAACAGTCAATTCACACTTTCCTCAACCCGACATTGCATTCGGGAGAATCATCTTCGAACTCCTAGCGATTCGCGAAGACGATCGATTCATTCTGCCTACATGGATTCGTTGACCTGATCATAGTTACTTTTTAAAGAGTCCCGCCTCGACTACTTCGAGTACGACTTCACCTGACTTAGCCCCTCACACATATCAGTGCATGATTGGACCCAGGAGGATTAGACACTCATCGTTGACTGTTTGATGAGGAATGGAGTCACACCATTCAATTCAACATGATAGTTCGGAATTATCCGGTCCGGATCCTCGAGGTCAATTAGACCTCGAGTTAGCGGACAACGTTTCGTTTGTTTTTATTCAGGAGTGATTGCTGTGAAGACTTGTGAAGACTTCGCGTTACGCGCTGCATCTTCAACCATGTTTACGATTGAAACTGATGCTGGTTTAGCACTTGTTGCAGAGCCATCTTCTTTAAGCATAAGTGTTACAGTTCCAGCAGCACCATTCACAGAGATTGCTTCTACAACGCGACCTGCGACTGTGAAGTCTGAGTCTTGAACTGAAGGAGCGTACAATGCTTCAGAGAAAGTAAGAACTAAGCTATCTTGTGCGTCTGCAGTTCCACCGTTTGTGAACACAGCAGTCGAAATTTCTGGAGCATATTTGTCAGATGCTTCGAGATCTGCAAAGTTCACAAGAAGGCCATCGTTGTTTTTCGCACTTGTAGTTCCAACAGAATCTACTGTGATATCCTCAGCATCGAATGGAAGATCAGAAGATACAGTCAATGTAAGTACTGATTTACCAGCTTCGATTGAGTTCACCAAGTTCGATACTGTCACAGGTGTAGTATCGTTATAGACTACAAAGTCTCCAGCAACTGCGCCAGTGATTACTTCGTCGAAGTAAAGTTTAACCGAACGTTTTCCAGTTACTTCTGCTTTTGTAGCCGCTACTGTAGACTGAGCTGAAGCAACTGTAACAAGGTTTGAGAAGTCAGCTGTTAAGTTACCAGTCGCATCTGCTACACGTCCAACTGTAATTTCAGCATTGGCAAGTGATGTTTCGTTAGTAGCAGAGAAGTCAAGGATAACCGCTTTGTTACCGTCAACAGCTGTAATCGTAACTTTCGAATCAAGATCAGCAGTACCAAGTTTGTATTTCGACTTGTCTGTGATTGAAGCAGCGTTCATTGCTTCGCTGAACTTAATTTTTACTTTCTTATTTCCAGCCAAGAGATCAGCTGTTCCATTTACTGTTGGAGCAACCATGTCATTGACGTAGAACGTACGTGACACTTCAGCAATCTTGTTGTTCGAAGCATCGACAACATTCTTCACAGTCACTTTGTAGTTTCCACCAGCAAGGTCAGCAGTTGCAGTCAATGTTACTGTTTTGCCATCTTCACCAAGTGCTGCAGATTGTGCAACAACCTTGTTGTCAGCGTCAGTAAGAACAATGTTTCCTGCCAATTCAGCTGAAGCTTCTGTTACTGCTTCGTTGAATTTCACTTCGATTGTACGTTTTGTTTTGCCTTCTACCGATACGAGTGTCGGTGCTACTGTGTCAGCCGCGTATACAGCAGACAACTCAGTTGCAGCAAGTTTGTTGCCCCACTTGTCTTGAACAAGCGTGCCTTTGTCATCAGCGTAGCCCAAGAAGAATTTCACTTGACCTTCAGGGAAAACTACTGGGAAATCAACTACGAGAGTATCAGTAGATCCATTTTTGAGTTGTACTGAAGTTGCTTTGTAGCCAGAAGCGCCTTTTACAGTGTGATAGAATTCAAGGTTTCCTGTCACTGTAGAAGCGTTAATTTCCTTATCAAGCTTCACTTCGATTGTGTTGTTGTCCACAACTTTTGAAATCATTGCTTTTGGTGCAGTAGCGTCCGTTTGGTAAACGAATGATTTCGTTACAGCATCAATTTTGAATCCAGCGTAATCAGCTCCACCAGAGATTTCAAGTGAATGTGATGAACCGTTTTCTGGATCGATACCGATTGTGAGGTCAGCGTAGTCTTGACCTGCAGACCAAGAAGTTGACACGATTGCTGTCTGTCCGTTGTTCAACTTGAATGTCGGCGCTGAAGCCAATGGCTCAGAGAAGTTAACGCGGATGATGCGTGGCGCTACGATCGAGATTTCACCGACCGTTGGAGCAACTACATCGAGGAAACGAACTTCTTTAGTAGTTTCAGCAACCACGATGTTTTTCGCAGTCTTCACGTTTTTCACTGTGAGTTTCGCATCAGTAGACTGACCTTTTGCAGCGAACGTAAGAAGAACTGTTCCTTCTGAAGTCACTTCAGCAGCTGTTGGGTTCGTTGCTGCGTCAGAACCGATTTTCAACTCATAGTTTGTAACTGTTTCAGCAGATGCTTTGTCGAGATCTTTGTTGAATTTAACTTCAACTTGCTTCAAGTTAAGAGCTTTTACTTCTTTAACCATTGGCGTTTGATCTTCAACTTTGAATTCCATAGCTGCAGTCTTCACATCGCCAGAGCGAAGGATGAATGAGTGTGTTCCAGCTGGGATATCTTTAGCAGAAACCGTGACTTTACCGTCTTTGATTTCAGCTGTGTATGGATCGAGTGGTTTCGACTCGTCTTTTCCTGGGAAGATTACGAGTTCAACTTTTTCGCCTTCTTTGAGGTTTTTCACGTCAGCAGAGACAGACAACATGTCGTCTTTCACTTCGTGCTTCACTTCAGAGAATTCTACTTTAGAAGCAACTACTTTGTACTTAACAGTTTTTGTTACAGAACCGTAAGCTTTGTTTGAGTAAGTGAGTGTTCCTTCGAACTCTCCAACTTTCTCAGTGCTGAATCCAGCAACGAAGAGTGGCTTGTTATATACAACGCCGTCTGCGAAGAGAACTGGTTGAACGCGGATTCCTGAAACAGGAACGCCTTGCTCGAATACGAATTCAGATTCAGGTTTGATTTCTTGTGCGTAGTTTAAGACGCGGAGTTTCTTCTCAACTTTGATGCCTTTTCCTTTAACGAAACCTTTCGCTGTTTGGAATACACCAAGTTTGTTCATGTCGATTGAAGATTTGTACCAGTGGATCTCGCTGCCCTTGTATTCTTTGTCAAGTGCTGCGTTGAGGTCTCCCCCACGTACGTAGTCCGATGAAAGACGGACCGTTGTTGATGCTGCGTCTGCCGTGATTGCAGGCGCTACTGCTGATGCTGCTACTGCGAACGCTGCCGCTGCAGTAACGAATTGTTTCTTCTTAGCCATCT
This sequence comes from Exiguobacterium sp. s140, assembly GCF_018617035.1. Taxonomy (GTDB): domain Bacteria; phylum Bacillota; class Bacilli; order Exiguobacteriales; family Exiguobacteriaceae; genus Exiguobacterium; species Exiguobacterium profundum. The sequence goes on along the minus strand of NZ_JACSJK010000002.1, from coordinate 421,223 downwards.
GATGTAAATCCTCCCTTAGGTAGATAGGTTTTTCTACCGTCCTTGCCCAACCGATCTCGTTCGGAGTCATGTATCCATAACAATGAATAAAGTACTAATGATTATGTAACCGACTCTTCTATAGACCAGGCGTTCTCCCCCGGTAGAAGTCTTTGCAAGAATCATCTTGAACAATTTACCAAGACTGTTCTTGGAAAACCTTACATCCATAATATACATAACACTTCCAAGCGACACAAGCGTTTTTTTTCGCAAAAATGGTAACGTTTTTGAATTTTGGAGATTTTAGTTTAATTCATTTTTAGGTTTACCTTTTTTGGAAATGTCGAAACAAGTCGATTTTTGTTGATTTCATGCGATTTAAGCTGAAATACTCGTTGAAAACCATTTTTATACCATTAATTACCTATAACATTTATTTTACATTATCGAATTTACAAGACCAATCTTCACCAACGATATTTCCAACTCATAAAATCATTGACCTCTTTCACAAAACCAAACATATCCAAAATAGCATCCGTTATTCCAACTATACACGAATCGGCGACTGGTCCGGAGGATTCATGCCCGTGAGGACTATTTGCCTAGCCTGGATTTACGATTTGGCATGCTTCTTTATACACCGATTCCGTCGTGAGAAAATGAAAAAACGATTTCCTTTTCGTCTGAAAGGTGACGGATGTCTGGTAAGGGATTGTCCTATACTGAAATCAACGAAGGTTTAAAGGAGATTCCACTATGCGACAACTACTGAAAGCATCCATCTCGTTCGGACTGATCGGATGCCTCGTCCTCTCACCGATCGAGTTCGTTCCCTCAACCGATCTAACCGTCCAAGCTAAATCAGCATCGACGACCGGGACGGCTGAACGGGTGACAACGGAGTATACGAAAGTATACACCTCCCGGTCGAAGAAGGCGAAGGTCGTCCTCCCGCTCACGTTCGGTACGACCGTCTATCAAAACGCGACGTCCGGGAGTTGGACGAAGATCACTTATAAAGGAAGAACGGGATGGGTGCCGTCAGCCACGCTCATGCCGTCATTGATCTCGACGGAGTATCTCGTGGACCGAACGACGGACTTGTACGCGACGTGGTCGACGAAAGGGAAACGGGTCACGACGGTCCGATCTTGGAGTCACGTCGTCAAGACCGGGGAGTATGGCAAGTGGTCCCGTGTCCGAGTCGGTGGAAAGACAGGATGGTTGCCTACCTCTTATCTCCGTTCGCCGTATTCAAACAATCGGATCACTCGGACGGTTTATGGCAGTCACACATATGGGGTCGATACGCAGGCGGAGTACGATGCGGTCTACAAACGGGTGAAGGCGGAGTTTGATGCGAAGTATAATTCGGCTGAGTTTGGGTTCGATTCGTATATGCATCGGGTATTGAATGGAGAGAGGGGTACTGAAGATAGAGATGACCCAAATTTTCGCTCACTAGAAAATGCTGACTTGTTAATGGCTGAGAAGGCCTTAGCACCTTACTTTGAAGGAAGAATGTCAATGAAGACGTATGAGAAGATGTACAGAACAAATGGATTCCTACAATACATTAGTGATAAATACGATTCTAAACCCGTTGTGGGAGACAAGAACTTAAAATCGGCATATGATGTCCTATTCAGGGGCAAATCGGATTGCGATTCAAGTGAACAAGTCAAGTCACTAGTATACGATTTGGCGGGTATCGATAACATTGTTGTGGGTGACGGGGTAACCCATGCCGTCCTCATGTTTAAAGTTGATGAAGGTTGGATGGGTTCGGGGTACAAAGCCTATACTAAGAGTGAGATTGATTCTATTAACTCTAATACTGTATATCTTTCTTACACACAAAAAGGTACACGGATTTCATACTAATCTTATTGAGAAGGGGTTTCGACCCCTTCTTTTAGTTTGCCCTCCTCCCCACCCCATCAAAAAACGGGTATCCCGATCGCTCGGCATACCCGTCTCTTCTATCGAATTCTCTTATCGTACAGTCGTCTTGCTCATCTTGCCTGGGCGACCTTTCAAGTCCTCGATGTGGACGTTGATCGTCTCGCCTTTCTTGAGCGCACGTGTCTTCACGGAGAACGTGCCGTTCGGGAGGACTGTTCCGCGTCCCAACAGCTGATAGTTGCTGTTGCGGACGACGACACGCATCCCGGCTTCGCCGCGACCCGTGACCGACTTCGCGCCAGAACGGATCGTGTTCACTGTCGGTTGCCCTGGACGTGCGCCGGCTTTCACGACGACGCGTTCGCTCGTCTCATACTTCCCGTTCGTATAGACGACGCGAAGGACCGCTCCTGCTTTTTGCGGTTGAATCGAGAAGGCCGCCATCGTCTGTTTCGACGTGCCTCGTCCGATCAACTTCTCTCCTTTATACACACGGACTGTCGTCCCCGACGTGACTGTCGCCTTGAACGTCGATGAGTTGTCCTGTGCTTTCGCGCCAGAGGCGTTCAATTTGAGCATCGATTCGGCGCGGTAGACGTTCGCCTTCCCGAATCCGCTCACCGGGTTGTAATACGCCGGGAACGTCATGCCCAATTCTTCTAACACATACTCGAACCCGTCACTCATACGTGGGTCGTACGGTGCGTCCCCACCCGAGAAGGCGATCGGGTCTGCCGTCCGCTGCAAGAGCGTCCGGACGTCTTCGACCGAAAGATCTGGGTGATACGATTTGAGGAGCGCGACGGCTGCAGCGACGTGTGGCGTCGCCATGCTCGTCCCGTCCATATAGACGACGTTCCCGTCCGGTACGAGACTCGCCACTTTCGAGCCCGGTGCGACGACGTCGACGCCGATGCCGTAGTTCGAATAATCCGAGACGATCCCGAAAGCGTTCGTCGCGCCGACCGAGATCGTGTATTTCGATGATGCCGGATACGACACGCGAGATTGCGCATCGTTCCCTGTCGCCGCCACGATGACGACGCCACGGTCATACGCATACTTCAACATGTAACCGAGCGTACGGCTCTCGTTGCCGCCGAGGCTCATGTTGATAACTTTCGCCCCTGCGTCGACCGCATACTTGATCCCGAGTGCGATTTGGTCCGTGTCCCCAGAACCGCCCGCATCGAGCACTTTCACCGGCAGAATCGAGACGTTCGGGACGATCCCGCGCATCGAGACGCCGTTGTCACGTGTCGCGCCGATGACACCGGCGACATGTGTCCCGTGACCGTGGTCATCGATCGCGTCGCCTTCCCCGTTCGGGTCGACGAAGTTCTTTGCGTTTGCGACATCGACCTTGCCTTTTAAGTCAAGGAGACGATGGTCGACCCCTGTGTCGAGGACGGCCACTTTGATCGACCGTTTCGGTAAGTTCAACGCCTCATACTTGTCGAGGCCGATCCCGGCATTCGCGAACGGCTCGAGCACCGACTTCTGGTTGATCGCCCATTGGTAGTCGAGGCTGACGTCGGTCGCGAACGACTGATACGTCTGAACCGGCTCGATATACTCGACGTTACGGTCCGACTCGAGCGTCGACTTCGCCTGTGCCTGCATCTTCGTCGACGCTTCTTCCACATCGACGAGCGCGAAGTAGTCAGACGGTTTCCCGATGGCGATACGCTCGGCCGAGACGTCGCTCATCGCGTTCATCTTGCCGATCGATGTGTTTGGTGACGATTTGTATTTGACGATGTAACGCGGTGCGTCACTGCCGTCCGTTTGAATCGTCATCCCGACTTTGCCGAAGAGGTCCGTCACCGGAGTCCCGGCGAGCGAGTCCATCTCGAGCGCTGTCGCGATTTCACCGATTTCGCCTTGTAGCGCAGTCGGTACGCTTGCGTCGACCAAGGCGTGAAGACGGTTGATTGCCGCCGCGTCCTGGGTTTTGAGCGTATACGCCTTCTTGTCGACGAGTGCCGTCAACAACGGACGGAGCGTCTTCAAGTCGGTGAGGGCAGCTTTGCGCTTCTCGCCGTCAAACGTGATCGCTTTGACGATATACGGTGAGGCACGGTAGTAAAGGGCCGACAAGTCGCGACCTTCCTGTGACGTGCCGAGTACTTCACTTTGGACGCGACGGATGAGTTTGAGCATCGAGTCACGTTCCGGTGCCGGTTGGACGATCGACTCGACGGCACACATGTCGCCGCCGACCTGCTCGTATTTGACCGGGAGTTTGACCGGGTTGACGACGAGCTTGATGTCTGACGCGAGATCCGGCATGCCTGGGTCTGTCGGCTCTTCCCCATCGACCGGGAGCACATCCCCCGGAATCTCTTCGCCTGGAATTTCTTCTCCGAGATCCATCGGCATATACTCGACCTTGATGTAGTATGGACCTTCCCATGCGAACGGGAATTCGATCTTGGCCGTCTGTTCTTCCTCTTCCTTCGTCGCGCTCGCGCGGTAACGGTCGAACGTCTCATCCTTCGCCGCCATGTCGGCGCTCGGATAGACGCTGATATTCGCGAGCTTCGAAGATTCGAACGTGACTTCCATATGTGTCATCGCGGACGTCTCTCGTTCCATCTTGAACCAATACGTGTTGACCGGGTCCGTGCCGGTCGTGAATTCGACCGCTTCCCCCGGAGTGAGTAATGTGGCATTGGTCATCCCGTTTCCGCTGTCAGCGAGTGCTGGTGGCAGGAACGAAAGGACGAGGACGAGAACCGTCACCATCGCCACGAACTGCTTGAATCGTGCTTTCATGTTTTCCCCTCTTTCGTTTGTTCTGGAGCATGTGCCCCACATCGTTCTACGATATTTATCGGTTTATGTTTCAAAAATGTAACAAAAATGTTTCGACAAGATGTCGACTCACTCGTCGAACGATTGCTCGTTGCTCAATTTCTTGCGTTCGAGCACGCGATAATTGGCTTCATGGTCGGTCCGGTCAAAGAAGATTCCGGCGATTTTGATGAAGCGAAAGTCGACCTTGTTGCCGTATCGGTCCGTGTAGTCGATCTGCTCGATCCGTAAGTACCCATGGTCTTCGGTCGCGCTCGAGAACCGCTCGAACTTGAACTGGCGATCGATCACATAATAGAAGCGCTCTTCCTCCATGAAATAGATTTCCTCGACACCGTACTCGTTTTTCATGTAACGCTCCGTCGAGTTCTCACTCACGACGTTCAGCATCGTCATGCAACAAGCGAGGAGTAATAATAGAAGAAATGCTTTCATCCACCAGAGGAATCGACTTGAGGAGATCGGGGTCACCGGCAGTGGTTTGAGCGAATAGATGAGATCTCGCTTGTCTTTCATGTTGCAACTCCGTTCACCAAAAAGACCGGTGTCTCCACCGGTCCTAAGGAATTAGTATCCTGCGTATTGAAGCGATTGGATGAATGCGCGTTTCTCTGCACCCGATAGATTGAACTCGAGGTCGTAGTCCACTCCTTGGACGATGACCGTGATCCGGTTTTCCGGACGGACGTACTTGTCGACGAAGCTGATGAGTTTCGCATCTGGTTCGAACAAGTATGACTCTTCGACCGAGCCGTCATCGAACTCGTCATAGTAGACATCGTACTCGTCGATGTTTTGCGAATACGTCGCGCGACCGACGCGGAGCGTCAACTTCTCAAATCCAGCGACCGATCCGTCCTCTGTGTAGCTGCTGAGAAGGAACCCGAGGTCTGACTTCGACGGATGTCCGAAGAAGAGTGGCACGAACGTGTCCGCATATTTCGTCGTCGCATCTGCGTAGAAGACTTCTTTATGAACCGTCACCTTCATCCCTTCAAAGTAGACACGGTGGAAGTTGTTGTAGAGCGCGTGCTGGACGGTGATTGCCTTCGGTTGGCTGACATTTCCGGCACCATCACGGATGACGAGTGACATCTTCTGCCCCATCGCTTGACGCGGGATCTTCACGATGAACTTCCCGGTCGACATGACCGGTGCCGTATATGACTTCGTACCGATCTTGACGATAGCCGTCGCATATGGCTCGGCTTTACCGAAGACGCCATAGGATGCCGCCGTCACGGATTGAGTCAATGTCGCCGTTCTCGGTGCGATGCGGTCTTTGTAGACGCTACGTTTCGAGACGTCGCTCGTCGCGCCTTTCGTCGTGATCGTCTTCGCTGAAAGCCATGAGTAGGCCGGTTGTGGCGCGATGCCACGACGGTAGAGGCCGTTCGCATCGAACTTCCCTTTATACGTGCTGCTGCCGATTGAGAGCTCGACATATTGTCCCGGCTCCCCGACGACGCGCACTTCACGTGACGTCTCTGTCAACGGTTTGATGACCGGTGCGTCCGGACGTGCTTCTGGGTCTTCTGCGACGATGGCGCGTGTCGTCTCACTGATGTTCCCGCTCGCGTCGACGAGACGGACGTCGATGACCTTGCCGACCGATTGTGGTGACATCTTGAAGACGGCCTCGCCACCTTCTAAGATGGTACGGACGTATGTCTTGCCGTTGATCAAAATCTCCGCTTTCGCAGCCACTTCACCAGTGATCGTGAGTGATGTCGATGTGTGGTATGGTGCCGATAATACAGGTGCGTCAGGAGCAGTCACGTCTTCAAACGTCTCTGCGTTGACGATTGTCGAAGGCGCGATACCTCCGAATGCGAGTGTGGTAGCTAAGAAAAGTGCTGCATATTTCGGTTGCTTCATAATAAGTGGGGTCCCCCTCAAAAATAATGACAATCGTTTACAAAATTATTATAATCTGTCCTTTTTCAAAAGGGTACATAAATTTTCTAAAATAGGTATAAATTTTTCAAATTCACATTTCCTTCTTTTATTAAAAAAAGACACCCCATTGTGTGGAGTGCCTGAACGCTTAGCCTTCGTTGATCATCGTCGCCTGTCCGCCTTGCCATAACCAGACGCCATCTTCTTTCACATAAAGATGAAGCATCCAGAACCGACCTTCGTAGGCGTTCGTGCCGAGGATGAATTTTTCTTCTAACAAAAGTTGGACGACGGCGAGGTCGCCGCGTACCGTCTCATCGAACGTGACCGTGTCTTGTGCGATCCATTGAATCGCTGTCGGGTCGACGAACTGGTCTAAGAACGTCTCTTTATCGAACTGACGCCCGCTCGAATCGACATATCGGAACGAGTCGTGCATGAGCGCCCGCATCGCGTCGAGATCGCCGGCCACCTGATGGGCCGACCGGTCGTCAGAAAGTTGTTTCATGTTGAGTGTCTCCATCGTTGTCCCTTCCTTTCCCCGTTTATCATAGCACAGATGGTCGAAAACGAACGAGTGGAATGCTGATCACAGATTCCTTCAATCATTTCCCTTTTATCGAAATAAACAACCTTTTTCACCTCCACTATGTATATACTAAAAAATGTAAATTTCATGAATCGAGGTGGAACACTTGAAACGAATCTTCAGTTTGCTCTTTCTCTTTACCTTCTATTGGACTCTCACCGCACAGGCGGTCGGGTCTGAGGCCATGCTCCCTGCCGGCACGACGCTCTATGCCGACCCGGAGGAATCCAGCATCCTGCTCGTCACGAATGAGCCGAAGCGTGTCGACATCCAGGACGTGACCGAGACCCATACGTCCGTCACGGTCGATACACAGAACGGATTCGTTCGAAATGACGACGTTCGATATGCCGTCACGCGTTACGTCCATACGGAGACGGATGCGCTCGACGCTTCTGGTAATCCCGTCGCAACCCTCCCAATCGGGACAACCGTCGACGTCTTTGACCTCGAGGGTGAACGCCTTCTCACGACGGACGGAACGTATGTCGCCCGTGTCGCTCTTGGCGAGAAGATGCCGGAAGCCGTGACCCGTTACGCGAAAGCAGGTGCGGTCGTCTTGTCCGCTCCAGACGGGGACACAATCGCCGAACTCGAAGCCGGGCAGACGCTCGACGGTTTGGTGATCGGTTCGATGCTTCGTATCGAGACGGCGGACGGCTTCGGCTATGTCGCCTTAGATGTGACGAGCACTCGTCCGATCAAGACGGGCACCCAGTTCGTCTTGACGACATCACCTTACACCGATGCGTCCGGCAAGATCATCGGCTCCCTCGTCCGCGGTGAACAGACGAGCGTCTATGGCACCATCGGAGACAGCGCCCGGCTCTTCAAGGACGGCACCTACGTCTATATGAAACGCGACGTGCTCGCAGACAAGATGCCGCGCTACACGAAGACGGGCAGCCGCTATGCGCTCGCCGCGATCAACATCTATCAGGACACGGACAAGAAACAAGTCGTCGGGTCGCTGAAACGAAGTCAGCTCGTCACCATTTACGGGATGGACGGCGACTTCACACGCATCTATACGCGCGGCCAGTTCCTGTTCGTCGAGACGAAATCGCTCGGCACGACGAAACCGGCACCGCTCAAGACGGGACAACGGTACATCACGAAAGACACGCCGGTCTACGCACGGACGGTCCTGTCGTCGAAGACGTCCCTCAGCCTGAAGCGCGGACAACTCGTCACCATTTACGGGACGAAGGGCAACTATACCCGCATCTTCACGCAAGGGAACTATTACTTCATCCCGACGAGCGTGACGAGCACGAAAAAACCGCCTCGCTTCGAATCGACGGGCATGCGGTACTCTCGTTATAACGAGGTCGAAGTGTATGCCTCGACGTCTGTCGCGAAACAAGTCGGTTCCTTGAAACGTGGGCAAGTCGTCGAAACGTTCGGGACGAGTGGGTACTACACGCGCATCCGTCTGAACGGAACATATCGCTACGTCGCGACGGGCTACCTCGCCGTCTCGAAACCGACCGCGAAACCGAAGGCAGGAACGGTCTTCTATACGCAGTTCAACGGGACGCCGTACTTCTCGGCTGACGTCGCGTACGGTCGTCCGGCCGGCACGTTGCCACGCGGGACGAAACTCGTCGGGCTCCGCTCGATCGATGCCGACTTCTGGCACGTCCGTCTTCCGTCCGGGAAACGCGTGTACGTGTTGAACCCGTATATCGCCGAGACGAAACCGAAGGCGATCCAACCGGCGAGCGTCTATACGGCCGCCCATTACGGGACGACGAAGAAAACACCGTTCTACGCCAACCCGAACGACACTCGTCCGATCGGCTATCTCGATGCCGGTCGTCGCATCTACCCTCGTGGGAAGAGTGGCGACTCGTACCTCATCCAGTACGACTGGCGCCCCGTCTACGTCAAGACGAAAGACATCCGCATCAAGCAGGATGCCTTGCTGAAGAAACGGGACAACTCGCAAAAAGAACGTCTAATCAACGCCGCCGTGAAACATCTCGGAACGCCGTACACATGGGGCTCGCAGTCACCGCTGAACGGTGGGTTCGACTGTTCCGGTCTCATCCACTACGCGACGAACCAAGCCGGGAAGATCGGCGGTCGTACGAACGTGTCGGGCTATTGGTATAGCGGACACTTCAAGAACAAACGGACAGGGATCACGAGTGGTCGTCGCGGGGACATCGTCTTCTTCGCCGGCACGTATAAATCGGGCCCGTCCCACATCGGCATCATGCTCGATGACGAGTTCTTCATCCATGCCGGGGGCGAGATGCTTCAAATCAACTCGATCCATGACCCGATGTGGCGCCCATACTTCCTAGGGTACAAATCGTTATAAGGAGGATTCTCCATGTTTCACTATATCGATCCGTTTCTATGGCAACTCGTGATTGTTCCAACGTTTACGATCGGACTAGGGGTCGCCATCGCATTGCACTTGAAACGCTTGTCTATCGCTCCCTTGGTCACCCTGATTGCCTACTTGGGCATGGAGTGGTTCATGTATCGAGGCACCCTCTTCTTCTTTACGAAGTGGTGGCTCCTTCCCCTTTTGGCATTGGGGATCACGTTCACATTCATCGGGAAACGTCAGGTGGGGCACGCTTCGGTCAAATGATGCTTGACAATGCATCTTTATCCCGTTAAAGTAACGATAACATTCATACGAACTCGCGATGAGAAAGAAGAGTAGCGCGAAGGGACGTCTTCAGAAAGCCGGTGGTCGATGCGAACCGGTGGCGTACCTTGCGTGAATGGGCTTTTGAGCGTTCAGACCGACATGTAGGCTCTGACGGGTCCTCCCGTTATCGGGGACAGCGAATGATGGTTCGCGATGAGTGGGAAGACAAGGCGTCTTTCAACGAAGGTGGCAACACGGGGAATCTCCTCGTCCTTCATGTCCGATTGGGCATGCGGGACGGGGAGATTTTTTGTTTGAGCGATTGGAGGTGGGCTGGTGACGTACCACGGATATACGCACCGCGGTCATCGTATACGAACAAGACGTGCCCCTCTCGTTCGTGGATGAACTGAACGAACGGGTACGTTGTGAATTCTCCGTTCAAACGCGGTTTCGATTTGGTATAAAAATCTTGATAACAAATCGCCTCGAGGAGCGGTCGCACACGGATTGCGGACTTGTCTGCTACCGGCACCGTGAACATCCATAACGGTTCGTCATCGAACATGCACAATGTGGCGGTCGTCTTGAAGCGCACCGATTTGTCCCGGATGTAACGGAACAGACGGGTCGGTTTGACAGGCTGTCCATATACATGCCAAACGATCCGAATGGGGTCGCCCTCTTCGAACAACGCATCAAACAAATGCTGGGCACGACGGACGACTGCCTCAAAATATTCAAGATTCAATTCATCGGATTTGATATCAACGTAAGGTGACAGCGTGTCCTCGAGTTCGATGTGCTCGGTCAACGCTTCACCTGAAAATTGGTCAGGTCGTAAGACTGACATCGGCATATCCCCTTTCTACTATCCATTATAAGGAGGTTTTTTCAATGCAACAACGGATCATCAATGGTGACGAACTCACACCGGTGGCAATCTTCCACCGACTGCAAGGTGAACGAAAGGTATTGCTCGAAAGTCGCGCGGAAGGCAAGCACGGCCGCTACTCCATCATCGCGGCGAACCCTGTCGAGACGATCCGGGTCGATGGGAACGACGTGACGGATGCAACGGGAACAATTTATGCGGACGACCCGCTCCATGCCCTATCAGAACGCATCACCCGTGACGACTTCACTGCCCCGTACCCGTTTATCGGCGGTGCTGTCGGCTATATCGGTTATGACTTGCTTCGGGTGTTTGAACCGATCCCGAACACGCCGACCGTGACGCGTGATTTGCCGGACGCCCTCTTCCAGCGCTATGAGACGGTCGTCTTATACGACCACCTCGAGGAACAGGTCATCCTGATCGATACGAGTGAGACGGATGCGACCACGCGACTCGAGTCCATCCGTGAACAGCTCGAGACACCGGAGACGCACGCCCTCGAACCGGTCGTGCGGACGAGCGAGCAGATTTTGACGCCGAAGGACGAATTTATCGACCGTGTGCTCCAGGCAAAAGAGGCGATCCTTGCGGGCGAGGTGTTCCAACTCGTCTTGTCACAACGAATCGACGCGACGTTCACCGGGGACCCGTTCCACTTTTACCGGACGCTGCGGAAACAAAATCCGAGTCCGTACTTGTTCTACATCGACCTCGGGGAAGCGATCGTCCTCGGTGCCTCACCGGAGAGTCTCGTCCGGGTCGAGAACGGCAAAGTGACGACGAACCCGATCGCCGGGACACGCCCTCGTGGAAAGACCGTCGAGGAAGACATGCGTCACGCAGAATCACTCCTTCAAGACGAGAAAGAACTCGCCGAGCATCGGATGCTCCTCGACCTCGGACGAAACGATATCGGGCGGGTCGCGAAAGTCGGTACGGTCACCATCCCGAAACACATTGAGCTCGAACGGTTCAAAAACGTGATGCATCTCGTCTCGGAAGTCGAAGGAGATTTACGTGACGATGTGACCCCGATCGATGCGCTCCGTGCCTGTCTTCCGGCCGGTACCGTGTCCGGAGCTCCAAAGATTCGGGCGATGCAGTTGATTGATGAGCTCGAGACGGTGAAACGGGAAGTCTATGCCGGGGCGGTCGGCTATCTCGACGTTCGGGGCGGATTCGACTTCGCCCTCGCCATCCGGACGATGGTCGTCCAAGGTGACACGGCCCATGTCCAAGCCGGCGCCGGCATCGTCTATGACTCCGACCCGGTATCAGAATATGAAGAAACGCTGCATAAAGCCAAATCCCTATTGGAGGTGTTCGCATGATTCTCCTCATCGATAACTACGATTCGTTCACATATAACGTCTATCAAGACGTCGCCCGCTTCAGTGACGTCTGCGTCATCCGGAACGATGAACATACTATAGAAGAAATCCGTCGCATGAACCCGAGTGGCATCATCCTTTCTCCCGGTCCCGGTGGTCCAGAAGACGCCGGGGTCTCGCTCGCGGTCGTGCGACAATTGTCCGGTTACATCCCGATTCTCGGGGTCTGTCTCGGTCATCAGGTCATCGCCGAGGCGTTCGGTGGGGTCGTCGGACGGGCGAACGAGGTGATGCATGGGAAAGTGTCACGGATTAATACATCACCGAGTGTCTTATTCGAAGGCTTGTCGATGGACGTCATGCGCTATCACTCGCTCGTCGTACAAGAGACCGAACTGACGGTCACGGCCGAGACGACAGACGGTGTCATCATGGCACTCGAGCACCCGACCCATCCGACGTACGGCGTCCAGTTCCACCCCGAGTCGATCGGGACGCCGGACGGACGTGGCATCTTCGAGCGCTTCGTCCAACTGTGCACGAAAAAACCGGGGCACGTGTCCCCGGTTTGAGTGTCAGCCTAAAAAGTCTTCTCGCTGAAAATCATGTTTGTCGATCTTGATGTTGTTACATGCCACCCCGTTCGTTCGGAGCACGTGGATTGTTTCGCGCAACAGCTCGTCACTGCCGACGATGTAGAACAAGGCGCCCTTGTCGGATGCCATCATCTCCACGCGCTCGTAGTAGTCTTTCCGACTCGGGACGAACTCTGACGTGAAGTGCTCGTTCGATTCGAAGACGTCACCGAACAGATACGCCTTCGACGAATCGACGTTCAACGAATGGAGATGCGGGACACCTTCCCCGTTCGCCAAGTACTCGAGAACGACTGGACGGAATGTCGCGAGTCCGACACCTGCCGATAAGAGGTAGACATTCTTCCCGCTCCGTTCGAGTGGGACGTTCGAATGTGTCTTGAACAAGGCGACCTTGTCCCCCGGTACCATGTCGCGAAGGATCGATTTGAACGTCGAGCATTCGGACTTGATGCGGGTCGTGATGCCAATCGCCCCTTCGTGCGGCAATGTCGAGATCGACATATGGCGGACGAGGCTCCGGTCCGGCTTGTCCCCGGCGTTGAACCCTTCGAGCGCGAGGTGCGTGTGCGCCCCTTCTTGCCACGTGAACTCAGGTGGCAAGGCAAGATGGAACGTGTATGTATCCGGTGCCTCGGCCACGACTTTGGTGATCGGTGTCCAGTCAATTTTCATGTGAATCCTCCTTAGTTTGATGTAACTGAAGTATTGATAATACTACGGTTTAAAGTTACCGTTGTACAACGATTCAATTTCTAATGACTCAGTACACTGCAATCGGCCCATACGGCCCTTCGATGATTTCGAGTTTCGTCTCAAAAATTTCGGATAAAATCTTCGCGTCCATGATCTCATCGACCGTTCCAAACGCAGCGATCTGTCCGTCTTTCATCGCACAGATGCGATCCGAATATTTCGCCGCGAAGTTGATGTCGTGGAGCACCGTGACGATCGTCCGTCCGAACTCGTCGGCGACATGGCGTAAATACTCCATCATCTGTACCGAACGGGCGATGTCTAAGTTGTTGAGCGGTTCATCGAGGAGGACGTATTCCGTCTCCTGACAGAGCACCATCGCCACATAAGCACGCTGCCTTTGCCCCCCTGAGAGCTCGTCGAGATAGCGGTTCTCGAGCGCGGTCAAATCGAGGAAGTCGATATATTTCGAGATGATGGCCTCGTCCTCTTTCGTGAGACGTCCTTTCGAATAAGGAAAACGCCCGAACCCGGCGAGTTGTCGGACCGTGAGCCTTGTCACGAAGTGGTTCTCTTGGCGCAGGATGGTGATGATTTTCGCCAAGTCTTTCGACTTCGTGCTCGACACGTCCATGCCGGCGACTTGGATCTGTCCCTCGTCTAAGTTGAGCAACCGTCCGATCATCATGAGCGTCGTCGATTTGCCCGCCCCGTTCGGCCCAATGAGTGAAGTGAACCCGGCTTTCGGGATGTCGAGCGTGAGCGGTCCGATGTGGACGTCGTCTGTATACGATTTTTTGACTTGTTCGATTTGAATCATAGCGACCTCTTCCTTAGAATGACGGCCAAGAAGATGAGTCCGCCGAACAGTTCGATGATGACGGAGACGACACTTGGCGTCTGGAATATGTGATACATAAAGAAATATGCACTCGTCAAGACGAAGAACCCTAGGGCGAACGCCATCGGAAAGACGTACTTATGGTCATACGTCGAGGCGACCTGATAGCTGAGCGTCGCGACTAGGAATCCGAAGAACGTGAGCGGTCCGATGAGCGCCGTCGAGACGGACATGAGGAGTGAGATCAGGACGAGCGTGTAGATGACGCTCCTCCGATGATTCACCCCGAACGTCGTCGCGACGTCCTTGCCGAGTGCGACGATATTCAAGCGATTCGAGAACAGAAACAAGAGTGTCCCGGCGATGACGACGATCGGGATGACGATGGGAAAGTACGCCACGTCGGCATTCGTCACCGAACCGAACAGTCGTGCCTGCAGGATATCGAACTCGGACGGGGCGAGCATGCGGCGCATGAACGACGACACCGAGTTCAGACCCGTCCCAATGATGATCCCGATGAGCAGCATGAGCTGCAGGTTAGCGTATTTCCCTGACAAGAGCCAGCCGTAAAGGAGGAGACTCATCGTCACCATGAGCCCGACCTGTGTCAAGAAGGCGCTTGTCCCCGAGAAGCCGATCAACGCCCCTGCCCCGAAGAAGAAGACCATGCTCGTCTGAATCGTCGAATAGAGCGCGTCGAATCCAAGGAGCGATGGCGTGATGATACGGTTGTTCGTCACGGAGTGGAATGCGACCGTCGCAAGACTTTGACAGAGTGCCGCAATCAACATCGTGACGATGGCGACGATTCGCCGTTCCACGACCGGCACGAATGACGGAGAGTCCATCGGGACCGGATTGTTATAAAGGAGAAGCCCGAGCGCACACAATAGTCCGCCGAGAATGAAGGCACTTAAGAAGAGCCAATAGCGTCTGCTCGCCCGTTTCGATTGAAATGCCGAGGCGTGACGTTCTTCTCTCAATTCCCCGATTGATACGTCGACACCGTCTCGTTCTATGACCGTACTCATCGAACCCCTCCCTTCTTCCGTTGTCGCATCAAGATCATAATGAAGACGACTGCACCGACCGTCCCGAGAATCAGTGAGACCGGGAGCTCGAACGGCATGATGATCGTCCGTGAAATCAAGTCACTGACGAGAATCGCCCCCATCCCGACAAGACAGACCCATGGCAGGTTGCTGCGCAAATCATCCCCGCGGAACATCGAGACGAGGTTCGGGACGATGAGTCCAAGGAACGGTAAATTCCCGATGACCGTCGCCACGACACCGACCGATAAGGCGATGAGCCCCGTCGCCATCATCATGAGCTGGTTATAGTTCACGCCGAGACTCGTCGCGATGTCTTCCCCGAGCCCCGCGAGCGTCAAGCGATTCGCCAGTAAGAAGATGAGTACCGTCACGACGATGATGACCCATAGATACTCGTAGCGCCCGATTTGCACCGAGGCGAACGAACCGACGAACCAGCCCTCAATCGCCTGGCTTGCCCGGAAGAACAGACCGAGGAACGTCGAGATAGCGGAGATGACCGCCCCTAACATGAGCCCGATAATCGGTACGATAAGCGATGAACGGAGTTTGACCGAACGTAAAAACCAGAAGAAGACCATCGTCCCGATGAACGAGAAGACGATCGCCCCGGTCATCCGCATCATGAGGCTCGGTGCCGGTACGAGCAAGTAAACGGTGAGCAGTCCGAGTCCCGCCCATTCGAGCGTCCCCGTCGTCGTCGGTTCGACGAGTCGGTTTTGCGTGATGAGCTGCATGACGAGCCCCGCCATCGCCATTGCCGCACCCGTCAGCATGAGGGCGACCGTCCGTGGGACTCGGGTGATCCAAAACATATCGAAGCCGTCTGTCCGTGACAGATCGTACACCCCGGTAAAAAGCGACAGCACCGCCAAACCGAGGACGATGATCACGGTGAACACGAACGACTTCGTCCACAATCTAGAAAAGGAGGGCTGAGACATCGTCTCAACCCTGGCTGTCAATGGTTTTTGCATGACGGATCCTTACTTAGCGAGCGCTTCCGTGACACTGTTGAAGAATTCTGCGTACGTTTGAATCGATTCGTTCAAGTACGTGTCTTTCGGGGCATAGACGATTTGCTCTTTCGTCACAGCCGTCGTCTTTTGAAGCGCCGGTGCGTTGTCGATCACGTCTTCTGCTGGTACTGCGCCTTCTGCGTCACCGAGTGGTGCGTCACGGTCGAGAACGAACAACCAGTCTGGGTTGCTTTCCGCGATGGCTTCGACGGATACTTCGTCACCTTCATGATCACCTGTCGTCTTCTCGACTTCAAGGGCTGGGACCCATCCGAAGATGTCGTACATCGGTCCGAACACGCGTCCCGTTACCGGTGCTGAGAACCCGATGTCTCCGCCCGATACGATGACCGACATGATTGTGTCTTTTCCGTTGTATGCCGCTTTCACGTCTTCGATCGATTTGTCGAGGTCCGCGACGATGGCTTCGGCTTCTGTGTTTTTGTCAAAGATTTTCCCGAGTGTGAGCGTCGTGTCTGTCAATCCTTTGACTAAAATCTCACCCGGTGTGCCTGAATCTTCTGGGATCTCGATGTTCAAATCGATGACCGCTGCTTCCGGTACCAACTTTTTAATGTCCTCGTAGTAATCTGCGAAACGTTGACCGACGATGACGACGTCCGGGTCAACTCCCGCAATCGCCTCTAAGTTCGGCTCGAAGTGCATGCCGACGTCCGCGATGTCTTTGTCTGATGCGTATGGCGACTCTGCTGGAAGGAGTCCGATCGGTGCCGCCACCAAATCGATGTCCCATGCTGCCAATGTTTCAAACGTCCGGTTATCAAGGGCGACGACCTTCTCCGGGTTGACCGGTACCTCGATTGTGCCATGTGCGTCTGTAATTTCGACCGTCTCTGTCTTTGTTGCGCCGTCGACGTTTTCTTCTTTCTTCGTCTCACTCGTTCCGCCACATGCGGCGAGTACGAAGACGAGCAACGTCAACATGAGTGAAATCTTAAATTTCCCCACTTCATCCATCTCCCCTGTATGTAAATTTCAATGATCCTCGCACCAAAAACGAGCCACGTTGGTTATGTATGTCTATTCTCGCGTTCTCGTTATCAGTGATAATGATTATCATTGTCGTTTTCATCAAGTAGCATAACAAACAAAATGTGGATACGCAATGCCAATTTGACAAGATTCGGATAGGAAAAAATTTCTTTCTATAGATGCGCGCACAAAAAAAGAAAGTGGAGGTCCACTTTCTCGGTTGAGTTCATGCGATTTAGTTTAGAGTTCAATCATTATTGTGCCGTGCCCTCTTTTTACCCCGGAACACAATATAGGTGATGAACCATACACATGTGATTGTAAACGCCAATAATACGGTTTGTGTCATCCCTCTCGGCAGAAGGTCCACCACGAAAAATAAGGATAAGATGACCGAAAAAATAAGATGTCCAAATCGTAAATCATCGTCCAAATCTCGCCAATATATGACTAGAAGGACGAGCGCTACCGGGGCCACGAGGGCTGCTAATATGAAAAACGGCACGCGGCGCATTAGAAACGGAATGTTCTTCGGTTCGTCCATCTGACTCATGCCTCCGAGATCCCGTTCGCCAACAGCAACAGGAAAATCCAAATCGACAACGGAATCATCAAGCCAATTGTCGCAAGAAGCGTGTAGATTTTTATGATTCGATCCTTCGTGAACAGACCCCAAATCAACGTGGCGAACAAGGCGATGTCAATCGGGAGATATACCCAAATGACCATCATCAAATCGAGGTTCGGAAACACTCGACCGTTCAAGGTGAAGAAGGTAATCACCGTCACGATAAAGAGTCCGAGCGTTGCGTATAGTGGTGCGTATCGCTTGTTCATACGAGCATCGCCCGCTTCCGTTTGACCATCTCGAGGCAGCGGCGGACACACGTATCCACGTAGCCATCCAATTGATGCGGGAGGAACATCGTGTACGTCCCCTCCTTCGTCGTCGCCGCGTCCCGCTCGACTTTCTCGACCAGTTCAACGAGCTCTGGATTTCCTTTCAAGCGTTCAAAATCGAACGTCCCGAGGCGTTCCGACAGCCGAGCATTGTACGCATCAAAGTCCGCATAATAGACCGCCTGTTTTGACGGGTCCTGGGTGATGAGCTCTTTCAACCAACCTTTATAGAACCCCTGCAACCAGACCTCATCCGCGACGAGGTGCGCGTAATAGCCGAGTCGATACGAGAAGTCTTCCTCCTTGCTGTCAATCCAATATTGGGAAAGATCCAAGCGACGAGATAAATCATCATGGCGTCCTGCGTAGTAATGGGATGCCTCTTTTTCAGTCGTCGCATCCGGTGCGAGACTTCCGAGCAAGAATGCGACCTCATCCACCTCCGACAACGCTGGTAACATCTCGTTCGCGATGACGAGATGCATCAAATGTGAACCCATGTCACGCCCCCCTTTTCCCTGATTATTCCATCAACGTTCTATCTCGACAACCCCTCGCAAATTTTGATAGACTAACTTTACTGAACGGTTAGTAAAGTAAAGAGAGGTGTGATTGGATGAATAAAAAACAATTGTTGCTACAGACTGCCGCCCAGATGATTCGAGAGGACGGGATCAGTCAGTTGTCGCTCGAACGATTGGCGACGAAAGCAGGAATCACGAAAGCTGGGGTCCTCTATCATTTCAACAATAAGGCCAACTTATTGCGACAGATGAACGAATTCGCCATCGAGACGTTCGAGAAACGAATCACCGCCCATCTATCGGACGGTCCATATTCGTTTACCCGTGCCTATGCGCTGGCGACATTGGATGATGTCGATCACGGAGATATGGACCTCGTCGCCGTCTTTATCTCCTCGCAAGAGGATGCGACGAGCGAGTCGATTTGGAGTGACGTGTCGACCGGTTGGGACGAGCGATTCGCTGTCGACGGGCCGGATCAGGATGCGATTTTAAAACTTCGCCTTCTCTGTGACGGCTTTTGGTTCGCTGTCTTGTATGGGTATAGCGAATCGTTCAAGGACCGTGCGGCGACACTCATTCGGGAAGCATGTGACGAGTTGCTTCAAGGAGGATTGTAATATGGGATTCATCTATTTGATCGGGGCCATCGCCTCGGAACTGTTCGGGTCGAGCATGTTGAAAGTGAACGCCACCTCGACGAGTCGACTCCCGATTCTCGGGGTCGCCTTCGGTTATGGGACGGCGTTTTATCTCTTATCACTTGCCCTCTTCACCATCCCACTCAGCTTCGCGTATGCGTTTTGGAGCGGGGTCGGGACGGCACTCACGGCGGTGATCGGATTCGTCGTCTTCCGGGAACAAATCAGCCGTCAAAAAATTGCAGGGATCGGGCTCGTCATCATCGGGCTCATCTTGATGAAAGTGTGAGGTGAATCGGAATGAAAGCCTATCTTTTACTGTTCTTTTCTATCGGATTTGAGGTGCTCGGAACGTCGATGTTGAAACTGTCGGATGGATTCACGAATCTCGTGCCGAGTGCCATCCTCTTGGTCAGTTTCGCCGCCTCGTTCACCCTCATGGGCATCGTGTTGAAAACGATCCCCCTCAGTATCGCCTATAGCATCTGGGCTGGACTCGGGACGGTGGCGACGGGACTCATCGGAGTGTTCATATATGGGGAAGTTCTCTCGGCATTGAACGGCATCGGTCTGTTGTTGATCGTCCTCGGCGTCATCGTGATGAATCAACGAAGAGAGGAAGTCGTGACATGAACGAGTTGGCAGATCATCTTCAAACACTAGAAGAAGCGTTATTGACGACGGAAGTCAGGCAGTCGACGGAGCGGTTGCGTGAACTGTTGACCGACGACTTCTTTGAAATCGGTAGCTCGGGACGGTTGCTGTATCAAGACTGGGATCAGACGACACTCCAGCTTGACCCGATCGAGGCGGTGTTATCCGAATTCACGCTGCATCCGTTGACGGAAGGTCACGTTTTGGTGACGTACCGTCTCGTTCAACCGGTATTGAATCGCGAAACACGCCGCAGCTCGATATGGGTATTCGTGGACGGACGTTGGAAGATGCGATTCCATCAAGGCACGGCTGTCCCACCGAAGGCAACTTGATTGCAGAACATCCTCGTCGAAGCACTCGATGCGTACGGACCGTATTTCTGTGGTTACGCGGCGGTACCAGGTGAACGGGTCGCCCTCACCTATGTGAAGAGTGTCGAAGGCGCGCAGACCGGAAAGACGTACGAAGTGTATTAACCTTGAAGCATCTCTTAGGAGGTGCTTTTTTCGTACCTTGCATTTTATTTTATCTACCTCGATAGGAAGATTCCGCTATACTCGGGGCATCTTATGTCCGAGAAAGGTTGAAGTTTCATGAAAGACAAAACGTTTCGCGCCCTTTATCATATCCCTCCCTCTTTCGTCGAACATCCGCTTCAAAAGCGCGTCCTACAGGCAGTCGGTCGGAATCAAGAATCGATGGTCGAGGTCATCTTCCGCGTCGGTGGGTTCGGCACGTATGATGTGAGTACGATCACCTTTTTTGAGAGGGGCACTGTCCTTCGTCACATTGAGCGGTCCGACCGAGCGATCACCGAGCCCTTTGAATTCGAATACTATGAGGGCGAGGAAGCGAAACAGATGCGTGTCGCGTTTCATCTGCTTGGAACAAATTGGTGGCCACCCGTTTTCGAAGAACTCGAAGGGGTTCGCACGCTAGACGGTACGCAGTGGAGCCTCAGCGTATACACGAACGGGACACTCATTCACGAACATCATGGCAGTAACGCCTACCCGTCCGAATGGGAGCAAGTGACTCGCCTGTTCGGTATTTCTTGAAGAACGACAAAGGGAGCATCCGCGGTGGATGCTCCCTTTCGTCAGAGCGCTTGAATCATCTCGACCCGATTGCCGAACGGGTCCCGAAACTCGAACCGGTCGAACCCCGGAATCGGAATACCTTCGGAGTAGGTGATTTCGTTCTCTCGAAGCGCTTCCTTCCAATAATCTAAATCCGTCACCGCATATGCGATATGCGCTTTCGTCTTCTGTCGTTCCACATCGTCCTCTGCCCCGACATGAACGGAACGGTCGCCGACCTGAAGCCAAAATCCACCTCGTCCCTTCAATGAATCCGGCTTCTCGATTTCACGTAGACCGAGAAAATCGCAGTAAAATGCCTTCGCCTCTTGCTCCGCTCCAGTTGGAATCGTGATCTGGACGTGATGAATCCCTGTGATCATGCCTCATTTCCCCTTCCGATAGGTCAGTCCGATATACTGCATCTTCTCGTTGAACAAACGTGGGTACGCCAGATAGCCGACGAGCGTCGCCGAGATCGAGGCAGTCGTCAAAATCAAGAACAGGATCAAGAGTTGATACAAGACCGCTTCCATCGGGTCGGCTCCTCCGATGATGAGTCCGCTCATCATTCCCGGTAGCTGGACGAGTCCCATCGTCTTTTGGGCCTCGACGGTCGGGATCATACTCGTCCGAATCGCATTCTTCAAGCTGCGGTCGATGGCCACTTTCGGCGTTCCGCCGAGCGAGAGAATGAGTTCGATGACATCGTCACTCCGCTCGACCTCGTCTTTGAACTTATTCAAGAACAGGAGTGACAACACCATGCTGTTCCCGATGACCATCCCGCTGATCGGAATGACTTTTTCCGGCTCAAATGGGATGATACCAAGCCCGAGCATGAGTCCCATCGTCAGCGCTTCGATCGTCACGAGCGTCAAGACGATGATCCACATGATACCCGGAATGCCGTCCCCTTTCCGTCGAATGTTTTGTGTCGCGGCGACAATCATGAGTAGGATCATCAACAGCATGAAAATCGGACTGTCGCTCTCAAAGACGAACGTCAGGATATAGCCGATGATCAGCAGTTGAATGATGGAGCGGACGGTCGCAATGATAATATCACGCTCGAGTCCAAGTCGTAGGACGAGTGTCAAGGCGAGCGGGATGACGACGAAGATGAGCGCCGTCGCGAGTTCAATATATGACATCAATCTTCCCCCCTGACGAATCGTTGGATGACGGGATTGTCCGACTCATCGATGAACGATGCGTCCCCAAATGCAAGTAGTTCCCCGTCCTTCAAGAACCACATGTCGTCACTTACCCGCCGTGCCTGGTCGAGATCATGGGTGATCCAAATGACGGTCACGCCGTACGATTGTTGCAGTTTTCGAATGAGTCGCTCGATCTCTTTCACCGTTCGGTAATCTAGGCTCGCCGTGATCTCATCGAGCAAGAGCACGTCCGGTTTATTGACGAGCGTTCGTGCGATGGCGACCCGGCTTCGTTCCCCACCCGACAGTGATTTGATGGGTTGGTCGAGGAGCGCCTCATTCAAGTCGACGCGATGGAGCAATTCGGCAGCCCGGTCGCGGTCAAGTGTCTCGTCGAAGATGGCTTTCGGGAGATTCAAGTTGTCGTACACCGTCCCTTGAATCATCGGCGCGCTTTGGAACGCCATCCCGATTTTCTTTCGAAGTTCGAGGATGTCCATCTCCGCGATGTCTTCCCCTTTAAAAAGAATCGTGCCCGTGTCTGGTGACAGCAATCCGTTGATATGCTTCAGACACGTCGTCTTGCCGGCACCGCTCGGTCCGACGAACGTTGTGATTCGTCCTTCCCGGAACGTCCCGGACACCTGGTGCAGGATGTCTTGATGACTCACATCTTTGAATTCAATGATTGACATGCTTCTCTCGCCTCCTGGTTCTAGTGTACATAAAGTCAGGAATCGACTGCATCCAATATGTATGGGGAAAGTTTATACACGATATTTATTGATAAAAATTACATCCCCATTAAATAAAGCATCGCAAGTTGTCCTACAGCAATAACTATCGGAACCATCGAGAGTATGGATAACCATCGCTTCTTCATCACAACACTGATTCCCAACAACAATAGTCCGAAAATCAAGACACCGAAGATGGTAAACATCGTCACATAATTCACTCCCTCTACTCAATTTGATAGTATGTATCTTCTGTTTTTCGACTTCATACCCTTTTTAAATCACTAGATAATAAAAGCGCTCGACCGTTTCCACACGAAACAGTCGGGCGCTTTTGTTAATTATACTCCCGTTCGATGACAAAGCTCGTCTTGTCTCCGCGGAAGTAGGAGCGTGAGTATTCAATCGCTCGTCCCGACTCATCCTCTGTCACCGTCTCGATATGGAAGCACGGTGACCCGAGTGGACAGTCGAGGAGTGCACTCACCTTCTCGTCAGCTAAGGCAATCTCCAGTGCCTCTGTCGTCTTGGCGACATGAACGTCGTGAACCTCGGCGAGTGTGCGGAAGAGCGAATGCTCCGCCTGTTCCTTCGTGATCCCCGGTGCAATCTGCCACGGGATGAACGAGACCTCATACTGCGTCGGTTCCCCGTCCGCATGACGGATCCGCTCAATCTTCTGGATCGGGGCATTGTCTTCCGCTTCAAACACCGATGCGATTTGACCAGACGCCGAGATGACCGAGATGTCGATCAAGGCGACTTGCCCACGTTTTCCTTGGACGGCGAGCTGGGCCGCATAGTTGTTCGGCGTGTACGACAACGTCTGTTGTACTTTCTTCCCGGCTACGAACGTCCCGCGTCCTTGTTGACGGACTAGATAGCCTTCCATCGTCAACTGGTTAAGTGCGCCCCGTACCGTCGTCCGGCTCACATCGAACTCCTCGCAAAGCGCGTATTCGGTCGGAAATTTTTCCCCTTCTTTATAGTGCCCACTTTTGATGCGGGACAGCAGTTCATCCTTGATTGCGGTTTGGAGCGTCGATTGCGACATGTCTCCATCTCCTTTACGTTGGGTTGGTTCCTTTATTGTGATACAGCAAGCATACAAATGCAAATACAAAAACTAATTTGTATTATTTGTATTTTTTATATTGCCGAAAGTTGTATCATTTGTTATATTTGTTACGACAAAAAGAAATCGCTTTCAAAAGGAGGAGTTGGCACCATGGCAGTCAAGGTCGTCATCATCGGCGGTGGGTCCAGTTACACCCCGGAAATCATCGAAGGATTGATTGATCGACAGGCAACGTTCCCCGTTCGGGAGATCGTGCTCGTCGATATCGAAGAAGGGAGGGAGAAATTAGAGATCGTCGGTCGTCTCGCCAAGCGGATGATTGAGAAGGCAAAGGCCAAGATCACACTCAGTTGGACGCTCGACCGAAGAGCCGCACTCGTCGGCGCAGATTTTGTATCCACACAGATTCGGGTCGGTGGACTCAAGGCACGTGCGCTCGATGAACGCATCCCGCTCAAGCATGGCTTCATCGGGCAAGAGACGAACGGCGCAGGCGGATTATTCAAAGCGTTCCGTACCATCCCCGTCTTGATCGACTTGGCAAACGAAGTCGCCGAGATTTGTCCGGACGCCTGGCTCGTCAACTTCACCAATCCGGCGGGCATCGTCACCGAGGCCGTACTCAAGCACTCATCTCATAAGAAGGTCATCGGTGTCTGCAACATCCCGTTCAACATGCGAAACTCGGTCGCTGAGATCCTCGAGACGCCTGTCGAACGAGTCGCGATTGAATTTATCGGATTGAACCATTTCGTCTTCGGTCGTCACGTATGGGTCGACGGTGTGGACCGGACGAGTGACGTCCTCGCCTCGCTCAACGCAGGCAACGACTACTCGCCGGCGAACATTGTCGGGCTCGGTTGGAGCGAATCGTTCCTATCGTCACTCGGCATGTTACCGAACCCGTATCATCAGTATTACTTCCAGACGAAAGATGTATTGAAGAAAGACCTCGAGGCGTACGAACAAAACGGCACCCGTGCCGAAGTCGTGCAACAAGTCGAGGCCCAGTTGTTCGAGAAATACAAAGACGTCGATCTCGCCGTCAAACCGGAAGAGCTTGAAAAACGTGGAGGCGCCTACTATTCTGACGCTGCCTGCAATTTGATGGACTCGATCCATAACGACCGCGGTGACATCCAGACGGTCAACACGCTCAATAACGGCACGATTCGGGATTTACCAGACGACGCGGTCATCGAAGTGAACGCCGTCATCACGAAGTCGGGGCCTCGCCCCATCTCCATCGGCGCGTTGCCGCTGCCGATCCGTGGGCTCATCACGAACTTAAAAACGTTTGAACAGCTCGCCATCCAAGCGGCTGTATCTGGCACGTACGAGGACGCCTATCTTGCCTGCCTCATGAACCCGCTCATCCAGGACGAGAAACGGATCGACCCGCTTCTCAAAGAGCTGTTCACAGCGCACGAGGCGTACCTACCCCAATTTAAAAAGGAGGTTTACTCATGAATAAGTTTATTGAAATCGCGGGACGTATCGGGTCCCAAAGGCACTTAGTCGCCATCCGTGACGGATTCGTTTCCGTCATGCCACTCATCATCGTCGGGTCGCTCGCGGTCCTCATCAACAACTTCCCAGCCGTCAACATCGGTGGTCTCTCGCTCGACTTCGTCGGTTCGATGAACAACCTGTTCGGCGAAGGTAATTGGCAAGGGCTCGGTGGTAGCATTTGGAACGCGTCCTTCGCGATACTCGGGCTCCTGATCGCCTTCTCCATCGGGTATAACTTGGCCCGTTCATACGGGATTGACGGGCTCGCGGCGGGGATCTTGTCGCTCGCCTCGTATATCATGCTCGTACCGGTCACTGCTGACTGGGGTCTCAACTTCGCATGGCTCGGCGCACAAGGTCTCTTCGTCGCCATCATCGTATCGATTGTCGTCACAGAAATGTTCCGCTACCTCATCAATACGAAACTGACGATCAAGATGCCAGAAGGTGTACCAGGTGGGGTCACACGTTCATTCCAAGCGCTCATCCCATCGATGATCATCTTGACGGTCGTCGCAGGATTCCAGCTCTTCATGACGCTCGTCGTCGAACTTAGTGTATTTGAAGTCATCTTCAAAGCGATTCAAGAACCGCTCCAAGGATTCGGTGACTCACTCCCGGCTGCCTTACTGATTGCCTTCTTGAACCACATCCTTTGGTTCTTCGGGCTTCACGGGACGAACATCATCGGCTCGGTCATCGAACCGGTCTATCTCCCGCTCATCGAGCAAAACTTGGCTGCCTTTCAAGCCGGAACGTCAGCGTTTGATGTACCGTACACGGTCACAAAACCGTTCTTGGATGCGTTCGTCTTCATGGGTGGATCGGGTACGACGTTCGCGCTCTTACTCGCGATCTTCATCGTCGTCCGCAAACAACGGAATCACCCGTATCACCAAGTGGCCAAACTGTCGACACCAGCCAGTCTCTTTAACATCAACGAACCGGTCATCTTCGGTCTTCCGATCGTATTGAACCCGATCATGCTCGTACCGTTCATCTTAGTGCCGGTCACGCTCACGATCATCTCGTACGTCGCACTCTCGACAGGCATGGTTCCGAAGACAGTCGCCATCGTCCCTTGGACAACGCCACCGATCATTAGCGGCTATTTGGTCACAGGCGGTAGCGTTCGCGGCGTCTTGCTCCAAATCGTCAACTTGTCGATTGCGACAGCGATGTATATTCCATTCGTCATGGCAGGAGCGAAGGCGATGACAGCCGAAATCAATAAAAACAAATCTGCTACTGAGGAAGGAGAAAAGATTTCGTGAAAACCGAAACCATCCAAGAACTCTCGTTTATGATTATCTTACATGCCGGAAATGCACGCTCCTCTGCATTCGAGGCTATCGCTGCCGCGAAACGCGGTGAAGCGGACGAAGCGGCGGCAAAGTTGAAAGAAGCCGATGCGGCCTTCTTGGACGCACACAAGCTACAAACGGAGCTGTTACAAGAAGAGGCACGGGGGACGACGAGCGACATGAGCGTCCTCCTCGTCCACGCACAAGACCACCTCATGACGGCGATGACCGTGAAAGAGCTCGCCGTCGAAATGATTGACATGATCACCCGTTTGAATCGATTGGAGGAAACGACATGAACATCTTACTCGTCTGCTCGGCAGGAATGTCGACATCAATCTTAGTGGAAAAAATGCGGAAAGAAGCTGCCGCACGCGGACTCGACGCATCCATTGACGCGATCCCCGAGTCGCGCTTGAAAGAACAGTCGAACGTCGACGTCATTTTGATCGGCCCTCAAGTCCGTTACCTCGAAGGCAAAATCAAGTCGTCCGTCGACGTACCGGTCGCGGTCATCGATAACATGGCGTACGGGATGATGAAAGGTGACCTGGTCCTCGACCAGGCACTCGGTCTCGTCAATGCCTAAAACGTTCGTCCTCGTCAACGCTGATGATTTCGGATTGACGACAGGTGTGAACGCCGGCACCTTGGAGAGTCATCTGAATGGAATCGTCAATTCGGCGACGATGATCATGAACGGGTATGCCGTCGAGGAAGCGGTCAGACTCGCGAAACAACATTCGTCGCTCCGTGTCGGGGTCCATCTCGTCTTATCTTGGGGCAAACCGCTCGCCGACACGAGCGCCCCTCTCACGAAAGAAGACGGCACGTTCCGCTACACAAGCCGTTTCTTGACTGAAGACTCACCTGACCCGGAGCTCGTCTATCTCGAGTGGAAAGCCCAAATCGAGGCGTTCCTTGCGACCGGACTTCCGCTCGACCATCTCGACAGCCACCATCACATTCACGGTTGGCCGGTTCTGCACGACATCATCATTCGTCTCGCTGAAGAATATGACACGACGTTTCGGGCCTTAACGACGCTCGGGTCACGCCGAGACTTGTGGGTGACCGAACGGTTCAGTGATCAGTTCTATGCGGACGGTGTCTCCCATGCGACGCTCGACGCCATCGAACCAGGTGGATCCATCGAAGTGATGGTCCATCCGGCCGACCTCGATGATTGTCTTCCGAGCGTCACGTCTTACCTCGAGCCACGCCTCCTCGAAAAACAGGTGTTGGTCGACTATGAACGCCCCGATTGGTGGGCATGACAAAAGCGGGTTCCCTTTCACGGGGACCCGCTTTTTCATAGGTCGAATGCTTGTTGAATCTGCGCCGCCGTCTCTTCCGGACTTAAGTTCGTGTTATCGATCCGAAGATAGTGCTCGACGTCTAATTCTCCCGGACGTGAGTTCAATCGATACATCGTCGCCGTCTGCTTCAGTTCTGCCTCGGACCAGGCGATGTCACGCTTCGACGGTTTATGGGCAAGACGGTTCTCCGTCGTATTGCGCGCGAGGCGCTCTTCCATCTCGGCCTCGAGCTCGACGTAATAGATGTCCGCCCCGTGTGACTCGAACAAATCCGTCACTTTCTTCACGTAATCCCAGTCCTCCTGCATGTCAAACGCCCAGACGAACGTGAAAATCATGCCGGGTAGATCACTCTTGGCGACCGATTCGAACAGTTCTTGACGAAAGTGTTGGACGAGTCGCTTCCCTTCCGGCGTCCCGTAATTGAAGAACGGTCCGACGAGGTCGATCGTCATGTGGTTATGGAATAATTTCAGTCCGGTTTTGTCGGCGAGCGCCTGCCCGACCGTCATCTTGCCGACGGCTTGCGGACCAAATAAGATGATGAATTTCATTGGATTTCCCCCTACATCTTTTGAAGATTTTATCATGTGACTTAAAATGTGTGACCCCTCCAAAATATTTGTTTACCTCTTTCCAAATGAAGGAATAAGCATAGCATCGAACTTTATGGAAAGAAGGTGCCCCTGTGACTTGTCCCCACTGCGGAAAGAAGACACGATCGAAAACGGTCTGTCCGACGTGTGGCCGCCGCTCACGTCGCACGATTTGGTTATTTGCCACCCCATTCGCTATCGCACTCATTGCCTTTGTCACCTTCATTGGAAACGCCTATTTCACGGACATGCTACGTTCGACCGACTCGCTCGCCGATCAGGTCAACTTGCCGATTGGGGAAGATACGGTCTCCGCTGACGAAGCGACACCGGTCGACTTCGCCGCACTACAAGATAGCCTCTTCACCGTCAGTTACGGGACGGGATTTTTGGTGAGTTCACGCGATGTCGTCACAGCGGCCTCGAATGTGGCTGGATTGACGAATATCATCATGTACCATGAAGGGCAGGCCGTCTCCGGTACCGTCGTCGGTCGGACGAAGCTCATCGCTGTCATTCGAATCGAAGAGACGGAGAACACACCGTACACCCTCACGCAAGCGATTGCAGCAGAGGATGAGACGTTGATCACATTGACGATGCAAGAACGAATCAACGGAACGGTCACATTCGCCGAGAACGGCTATAGCCGAAACTTTGAATTACCTCGTCATGCGTATGGCAGTCCACTCCTTTCAGCATCCGGGCGAGTCGTCGCCATCCATTTGCGAGGAATCGCCTTGCCGACCGCACTATTTGAGCAAGACATCCGGACGTTCATCGCAAAAGATGCACCGGCACCGCCACCTATCGAACTCGCACCGGTCGAACCGATCAAACCAGATTTGACAGAAGAACCGGTCGTCGTTCCGGAAGCACCCCCTATTCCCGAGGCGCAACCTGAAATCCCACCGGCCACTGAACCGGAGGCGCCGGTCGAGGAAGAAGTCGAAGAGGAAGTTGTGGAAGAGCCCGAACCGACGACACCGGAAGTGACGCCGGAAGAGCCTGCGGAACCGCCAAGTGAACCAGAGGAACCGACGGACCCACCGGAAACGGAAGAGCCGATTGAAGACGATCCCCCGGTGACGGAGCCGGAGGAACCGACCGAACCGGAAGAGCCAACGAAGCCAGAAGAACCGACGACGCTCGAAGCAGACGGGGATGAGGACTCCATCGTCGAAGAAGACATCGTCGAAGAAGATTCAGAAGAACCGATTGAAGAGGAAAACGACACGAGCACCCCATCTGATTGATGGAGTGCTCGTTATTCGTCACGTGTGAAGCGTCGTTGGAGATTGCCGAGCACCGCTCCTAATGCCAGAAGCAGAATCGACAGCGCCCAGAACGGGAGCGCATCTTGCAACAACCAGACGACGAGGGCACTGAAGCCGACGACGGCTCCGAGCCATAGAAAGTTCCGTTGTCCCATGTCATTCACCTCGTCCTCATCATAACACAACGATTCGATATGCCGTTGTTTGTGGCGGCAAGGAGCGTGTCAATCGTTCATCATGCTCGACTCGAACCTGTTGTCCGACGAGAAGCGGTGTCTCGTCCAAAAGAGGTCTCGCTACATGAAACACGATGCCATCAAACGGTTCCGCTTCCCGCGTCGGCGTGACGCGGATTTTTTCCTCCATCACCTCTGCGACATATCCAGTGAACGTCGCCATGCCTTCCCCCTCCTTTCCAGTCCTACCTTTCTATTTCCCGTTTTTACAAGATTTTACGAACGGGAAAGCCCATATCGGACATAGCCCGCCTTTAGGCATGGGATGAGAGTGAGTTCGGATGTGAAAACATCCGACGTTCGGGTATACTTATCCCATAGACAAGAACAAGTCTCTAAAACGCCTGTGTCCATCGCCCCTTGAAAATCGTATACGGTTCGGTCATGAAAACATATGACCGGTAAAACGATGCCTGTCGTCATGCAAAAGACGCTAAAACATCAGATGGACACACCTGCAACGACCTGTGGTGGATGGTAACAGTCCACCAGCCTGAGAATCTATATGATCTGTCTCAGGAGGGGTGATGGCACACCCTCATCTGGAGGTTTGAGCAAAACAGAAATGGACTGCGCTCGCACAAGCACTTCAGAATCCCACGGTTTTAATCGTTGGAGTGTCAAAAAAGATGCTACTCGCCTGTTACAAGAACAAGTATAATAGAGCGACACCAGTACTTGTGAGGAGGACACCCTATGACACAAACGATCGATTTACACACCCCAGAATTCCAGCGCACGTTCCTTGAGATGATGCTCCTCGCAGAATTAACAGAAGCTTATAACGCTGAAGCCATCAATGACATGGCAACACGTGGCGAGACCGCATTCCCGGATGACCCATTCTTCCCGGCGATGCGCGCTTATCCATACATTCGAGAAGGTGACACTGATTCGGCCAAACCGTGGCTCGACAAAGCGAGCGCGCTCGGCGATCACTACATTCTTCATATGTTGAAAGGGTTCGTCAGTGAAGACACCGGGTTCACGTTCGAAGCGGAACAACACTTTCTCCGTGGCGTCGAACGCTATCCGGACGTCCCGATCATGCATCGCGCCCTTGCCGTCCACTACTTCGACCGCAAGTTCCATGGCGAGGCCGGTCTTCATATCATGAACTATGTCCGACTTGCCGGATTTGGTCCGGACACCGTCCCGATGTTGCTCGAATTTTTCCAAGTGTATGACAACATTCCGCTCGATATGGTCGATGAACTGATGAAGACTTCGAGCGGTTACTTAACATTAAATCCGCATGACCCGCATGCCCATTCCTTATACGCGTCTATGTGTAGCCATCGTTTCGCTGCACTGACGGCCGAGTTGAAGGACGATGACCCGCTTACCGACGAGATGATTTGGATGCTCCTAGAAGTCGAGAATCACGGGATGTGGAGTGCGACTTATGACCGCAGTGAAGAGCGGATGTTCCGTCACATGTTCGCGGAATACGTCGACAACGTCATTCTTCCGAACACGTCGCAGCTCTATGTGTGGCGCCTTCGGTTGCGTTACTGGACACGTCGCCTGACACACCGCTTCACGGGTGGTTACTCTGTACCGACGTCATGAAAAAACATCACGCCAGCGTGATATGCTCCCCAATAGGTAGACAGATGAAATAAAAAATCTGTTTATCTATTGGGGAGTGTTTTTTATGGCGAGAAGTCGGCATACGATCGAACAAAAATTGAGTGCGCTGCGCATGATGGAAGAAGAAACATATACTTGGAAGGAAATCATGGGGGCTCATGGGGGCTCTAGGCACACCCTCCAGGTGTGGAAAGTGAAATTCGATACCGGTGGGATCGATGCGTTGAAGGAATCGAAGGCATGGAAATCTTACACCAAGGAACTGAAAATCGCGGCCGTCCGCGACTATCTCGATGGGTTCACTAGAATGGAGGTACTCTCCAAGTATTAGATCAGTGATTGGTCTGTTCTTCGTAAATGGATTAAGAAGTATACTAGTCATAGCGAGTTAACAGATTCGAGAAAAGGAATGGATCGAGCTATGACAAGAGGAGGGGCGTTCATGCAACAAATTGTGCATGTCAGGCTCCCGTTTTTGCAACTCATACATAAACATACACCAATTGTGACTTTTTCTAACATACTGTAAAAGAAGAGAAGGAGGCCTCCATGAAAATCAAAATTGATATTGACCCGGCCCACGAAGACACTCCCATGGTGACCATCCAGGCAAGCGAGTGGACCGAAGAAGTAGAGGCGATTGTGCGGCATCTGAAGGAACTCGATAAATCAGAAGGTTCACCGAAGCGACTTGTAGCTGTAGACGGCGAGGGGTCTGTGATCTTGCAGCCGAGTGAGATTGACTATGTCTATTCGGCAAATCGAAAGGTGTACGCGCAGATGCAGACGAAAGCGCTAGAGTTGAAGCTCAAACTATATGAACTAGAAGAATTCTTGACCAACTACAGCTTTATTCGCTTCTCCAAATCGGTCATCGGCAACATGGACCGGATTGACAGATTCGAACTATCGTTCAACGGAAATCTGTGTGTCTTTTTTAAATCCGGTAATAAAGAATACGTCACACGAAGCTATGTGCAGCATCTGCGCAAGCAATTAGTGGAAGGAGGTGGCGGCCGTGGTGAGTAAATTGATTGTCCGTATGTTTGGTGGATTTGGTGTAGGGGCTGTGGTGACGCTCATTGCGCTTGTTGTACTGAATAATCCCGAAGATACCGTTTCTTCTCACCTGATTGCTCTGAACTTACTCGGCAGCATGTTGATCGGTGCGTACTTTAGCATAAGCGCTTTATTATTCGAAAGAGACGAATGGAGCATGTTGAAGCAGACCTTGTTTCATTATGTAACGTCGCTGATTGTGCTGTTTCCTGTCTTTACTTGGCTCACAGGTTGGGTTCCACTCACACCACGTTCACTTGCCATTGGATTTTTATTTTTCACAATCACCTACATCCTCAACTGGCTCGGCTGGTTTACGTACTTTAAGCAAATGGAAAAGCGCATGAATGAATCCTTGCAACAACGAAAATAAAGGGAGGGAACAAATATGATCGAGATTCAAGGCGTCCGCAAGAACTATGACAAACGGCAAGCGCTTGACTCAGTAAACCTCGATATACCGAGGGGAAGCTGCTTCGGTTTGGTCGGCCCGAACGGAGCAGGAAAGTCGACGCTCATGAAGATTTTAGTCGGTGTGGTGGAAGACTATGAAGGAGATGTCCTTGTGCAAGGAGCACCATTTAAACAGAATGTCACAGCCATTAAACGGCGCATCGGTTACGTCCCGCAAGACATCTGTTTAGAAGAGACGTTGACGGCGCGTGATAACTTGCTGTTCTTCGGAAGGCTGTATGGGTTGAAGGGTTCTAAGCTTCAAGAACGCATACAACAGGTACTCGCACTAATCGGTTTAGCTGATCGAGAAAAATCCCTTGTCCGCACCTTCTCTGGAGGGATGAAGAGGCGATTGAATATCGGATGTGCCTTACTTCATGATCCGGACATCATTGTACTCGACGAGCCGACAGTAGGCGTCGATCCTCAGTCACGTTGGGCCATCTTCGAATTGATTCATGACTTGAAAAGGCAGGACAAGACGATTCTTTATTCCAGTCATTACATGGAAGAAGTGGAGCAGTTGTGTGACACGATAGGGTTTATAGACCAAGGAAACGTCGTCGAATACGGAACCATGCAAGAGGTTCTCGCCAAACACCGACACGCGGCCATCTATTTGGAAGGTCCGTCCGTGACGCGAGAAGGGTTAAACGGATACGAGGGTGTGACTGCGCGGGATAAGGGGTTTGTGATTGAGAGTGCAGAACCTTTACGTCTTCTGGAGCGGATCGCCAAACAGTTTGCCGCTGAGGGCATCATTCCGGAACGCCTTGAACTCAGTCAAGCGAAGCTCGAGGACATCTTCTTCAAGCTGACTGGCACGCATTTACGCGACACGAGACAGGAGGGAGTGCAATGAACGCGATTGCCTTACTAGAGCTGAAAAAGAAGACACAGGATAAGGGACTATGGTTTTGGACATTTCTGTTACCCATCATCTTCATCGTCGGCTTTATCACGATATTCGGAGAGAGCATGGGTGCAGAGCCCGAGCAACTTGTCGTCCAGATCGTGCCGGGGTATACAGTCATGTTCTCGTTCTACATCATGATTTCCATCGTCATCGCGTTTATCAAAGATCGCGACAGTGGCATGACGGCGCGTATGGCCAGTACACCATTGTCGCGGATGGAGTATTTCCTTGGCAAATGGTTGCCGTTCGTCGCAGTGGTCTTGTTACAGATCATCGTGCTGTTCGGGTTTGGTGTAGTTGTCTATGACCTTCCTCTCGGCGACCCGGTGGCGCTCGCTGTACTCTCTGTCGGCCTGGCATTTGTTGCGACAGGCTGTGGAATGGCGATGGCAGTGCTCGCCAAGACGGAAAACATGGGAATTGCTCTCACGCAAGTCATTGCTCTCGGTGGTGCAATGCTCGGTGGTCTCTGGATGCCCGTTGAATTTATGCCGGAGGTGATGCAGAACATTGCGAGGTTCCTACCACATTACTGGGCACTGGAAGGCTACAAGACCGTGCTCTTGGAGCAAGGTACTCTACTAGATGTTTGGGCATCTCTAGCAATTCTTGTGGTTTTCGGAACAATTTGTATCGTCACAGCGCTCGTATTCTATCCGCGGTACTTGAGGCAGGCGAAGAGTTAAATGAACAAAAATCAACCCCAGGGGTTTTTGAACTGCTCCCCGTCAAGTAGACAGTAAAAAAGAAAAAAGGGTAGACCTAAGCTGCGACCTGGTATCGATACTGATATGCTCCCCAATAGGTAGACAGATGAAATAAAAAATCTGTTTATCTATTGGGGAGTGTTTTTTTATGGCGAGAAGTCGGCATACGATCGAACAAAAATTGAGTGCGCTGCGCATGATGGAAGAAGAGAAGCTTAAGCGCCGTATCCAGCAAATGGAACTTGAGAACGAACTTCTTCGTGCGGACATCTTGTTTCTAAAAAAGTTGGAGGAGATCGAGAGGAAGTCGTGATCAGCCAGGTACGGCTACAGCAACGATATATCGCCATCAAAGAATTGAACGAAGAGGAGGCCCTTTCGATCGTGCTCCTCTGTCGAGTCGCCGACATCTCACGGGCGGCCTATTACAAATGGTTGAATCGTACCATACCGGTGCGTCAAGAAGAGAACGAGAAGCTTCTGGAGGACATTCGTCTACTCTATGACCAGGCGAACGGCACATACGGGTACCGTCGGATCACGATGACCATCAATCGGCTGCGCCGGCAACAGAGCCTGTCCCCGTTCAATGAAAAGCGGATCTATCGCTTGATGCATATCCATGGGATCCAATCGATCATCCGCCGGAAGCGGAAGAGACATAAGAAATCAACGCCACAACATGTGGCCGAGAACCTGATGAACCGAGAATTCAGTGCATCCCGGCCAGACGAGAAATGGTGCACCGACGTCACCGAGTTCAAATACGGCGCCGGGAAGAAGGCCTACCTGAGCGCGATCATCGACCTGTATGACGGCTCAATCGTCGCCTATCGCATCGGGAGGTCCAACAACAACGGGCTCGTGTTCCATACGATGATGCCAGCCATCGCGGGGATCCGTACAGGAGCACGTCCGATGATCCATAGCGACCAAGGGTTCCAATATACCTCGAGAGGGTTCAAACGGATGGTAGAAGACGCGGGAATGACCCGAAGCATGTCCCGGGTCGGACGTTGCATCGACAATGCGCCGATCGAGAGTTTTTGGGGCACCTTGAAAGTGGAGATGTACTACTTGCGTGAGTTCCAAGCATATAGCGAACTCACATCGGCCATCGAGACCTACATATCGTTCTACAACCACGATCGTTTCCAGAAACGACTAAACGGCTTGAGCCCTGTCTACTTGACGGGGAGCAGTTCAGCGCGGCGTGATGCTTTTGTTTATCCGGCATACGGTTTAATCGGTCCGCGCAGGCTGAACGAGTAGTCCTCCGGATCGACAATCCCGACGACTTCGTCGCCTTCAAGTAACTCCCATAGGAATTCTGCCATCTCGCGCGCCGTGTGATACTTTGCGACGTTCTCGCTATAGTCGAACCCTTCCGTATCGCGAGCCCGGTCGGCGAAACTCGTTTCGGTTGCAGCCGGTGCGAGTACTTTCGCCCGAAGCTTGGCATCACTCTGCTTCAACTCTTGCGCGAGCCCTTCCGTATACGCACTCACGAAGAACTTCGTCGCACAATACGTGACCGAGTTCGGGACGATCCGATAGCCCCCGACAGACGACACGTTCAACAGTTGCGCCCCTTCGACGTCATGATAATCTCGGACGTATAGACTCGATAAGACGGTGAGCGCTTCGATATTCAGACGAATCATGTTCTCGATTTTACCGAGGTCGACATCTTTGATGAGATCCGCATCCCCGAATCCGGCGTTGTTGATCCACGTTTCGATATCGAGGTCCGCGAGCGATTCATAGAGACCATACACGTTTTCGCTATATGATAGGTCGGTCGATTTGATGATGACATCACTATCCGGCGAGATGGATTTGATCTCATCACGTAGCGACTCAAGCTCTTCTTTCCGTCTTGCGACGAGCACAAGCGACTTGCCTTTTTCGGCGAGTAGCTTCGCTGTCTCATAGCCGATTCCTGAACTAGCTCCTGTAATGACCGTATACTTCATATAATCCACTCCTTTTTGTCGTTTACCTTGTTGTTGATTCCCCACTTTCTTCATCGCGAATCGTTCCGATGTGAACGAAAAGCCCTGACTCCAAGGAGACAGGGCTTTCAACTTATGTCGTGAATCGACCAATCAGTGTCTGCAGGTCACTCGTCATATTGCCGAGTGATTCAGCGACCCCGTTCAATTCTTGGATCATCGCGAGTTGGGCGTCAGCCGTCTCACCGACCGTACGCATTGTGTCGGCCATCCCTTCACTGTCTTGTGACATTTGAAGAGAGGACGTCGCGACTTGTTTCGTCGTCTCCGCAATCTCATGCGAGGCGATGCGGATATGTGACGTATTATCGACTGATGTCTCGAGCTGACTGACAATCTGTTCGAACGCACGTGTCGCTCGTTCGAGCAACAACGTGTTCGTCTCGACGCGTTTCGCACTGACGACGTGTTGGTCGAGAACGGCGTTCGACTGTGTCTGAATCGACTCGATCAACCCGGCGATCTGTGTCGCCGACTGCTTCGACTGCTCGGCAAGTTTACGCACTTCTTCTGCAACGACGGCAAACCCTTTTCCTTGCTCACCGGCACGTGCCGCTTCGATGGCCGCGTTCAATGCCAACAAGTTTGTCTGGTCGGTGATCGATTGAATGACCTCGGTGATAAGGGCGATCTCGTCAGACTGTTGCTTCAATGCCGAAATCGATTCTCCCGTCAGACGTGTCTCCCGCTCCAGTGCGAGCACCTCGTCTTTCGCCTGAGCCATCGTCGCACCACCTTCTTCGGCGAGCATCAAACTCTGTGACACATCATCGTCAATCGAGCCAATCGATCCAGCGATACGACCGATGCCTTCATCGGCAACAGCCACCGCTTGAGATGTTCCAGTCGCTTCTTTCGCCTGCGCGACCGTTTCTTCCACGACTCGGTCGATGAGACGTGTCGTTTCCTCCGTCTGTGACGCCATCTCTTCCGTACTCGCATACAGTTCTTCCGATTGTGCTGTGATTTCCTGTGCGTTTTGGGTGACGCGGTCAATCAGTTCACGCAAGTTGCCTTTCATGCGGTTGAAGCCGGTCATCAATTGTCCGATTTCATCTTGTGTGCGCGCCTGAAGGTCCTCACGTGTCAAATCACCTTCCGCCACCACGTCCACTTCTTTTGCTAAGAAACGGAGCGGTGCTGTCACCATGTGGCTGATGGCATACCCGGCCCCCATCGTCAGGACGAAACTGACGATGGCGATGAAGACCGAGTACCAGAAGGCACGCTGACTCGCTTCTTGGAGCTCCATCTGCATCGCCAACATCTTCTCTTCCGTCTCGGCCTGCAATGCGTCTCCGGTCGATGCGATCGATTTCGTCACGTCTGGCATGAGACGTAGTGTCAAACGATCAATCGCTTCTTGATCTTTTGAGTCGATTGCCGTGATGGCTTGAGTCGCCAACTCGTCATATCCAGTCGCATATTCGAGTAACGATTCAAATTCTTTTCGTTCGGACTCGTTGTCCGCGAGTTCGATCAACGATTCGATGGCGGCTTTCTTCTCTTCTCCGCCCCGGCTGATTTGTTGTTTGCGCTCATCATCCTGTAGAAGCACATACCCGCGGACCCCATACGCCTGGCGCACCATCCCGAGCGCCAAGTCGTCTGCCGCTTTCATCTTCATGACATCGTTTGAAATCATGTGTTCATATTGACTCGTCATCCGGTCGAGCGTCCACAGATTGTATCCCATTCCAACGATTGTCAAAATTAGAATCAAACCGATACTCGTCATGATTTTTCTTGATAACGTCCATGTGTTCCGTATCTTTTTCACGTACTACGAGGAGACCTCTCCTCTTCCACCTCTATTTCTCTTTATTTTTATGTATTGCCTTTTTCTTTATCGGATACAACAGCCTTATTTGTACCAACAATTTGAAATTCATTTACGTATTGACCTATCTTTTTATTTTTTGTACTGGGCACAAAAAAGAACCAGACATCTGCCTGGTTCTGAGACTTGCTTATAGTTTGAATTGCGCCACGCGATTCGAGAGTTCGGTCGCCCGTTTTTCCGTTTCGCCCATCTTCGCCTGAACGTCGTTGAAACGCTCGACCGAAAGTTGGACTTTCTCTGAGATGGACTGCGTACCGTCCGCGCCTTCTGTCACGGTCGTCGCTACTTCTTGAATGACCCCAAGAATGTTGTCCGTCATATGGCGAAGTTGAAGCGCGTTACCTTCGAACGTCTTCGCCGTCTCACCGAATACTGTTGCATCCTGTTCGTATTGCGTTGCGGCATCTTCGAGACGATCGTAGTCAGCCATGACTTTCGTATTGAGGAACGTCAACATGTCTGCCGAACTCGTGTTGAGTCGTTCGACCGAATCGATGACCGTGTTTGACACGTCACGAATCTCGTTGACCGTCTGACGTGAGTTTTCCGCCAGTTTGCGAATCTCGGATGCGACGACCGCGAATCCGCGACCCGCTTCCCCTGCCCGTGCCGCTTCAATCGATGCGTTCAAGGCGAGCAAGTTCGTCTGGTCGGCGATCGCAAGAATAGCTGTCGTCAAGACGCGAATCTCTTCAACCGACTTGGCCCCTTTGATGGCTTCTGCGAGCTCGACTTGTTTCTTCTCGATAATTGCCACTGCTTCTGTTTTCGAGACGACAGCTTGCTCCCGCATCTCGTGTGCTCGTGTCTCGACTCGATTCGCCGTATCGGCACTCTCGTTTGATAGATCGACAATCGAGTCAATCGAGCTACCCATCTCGGTCGTCGAGGCGCTCATTTCTTGTGAAGAGGCTGCCGTTTCTTCCATACCAGCCGTCAATTCTTCGACCGTACCCGACGTCTCTTCCATATAGTGGCTGAGTCGCGTCACTTCAGCGGATACATCTTTTGAAGACGAGAGGACGACTTTCGCCGTCTCATCGACATCGATCATAATCTCACGAAGTGTGGCGAGGAACGTGTTGAACGAACGACTGACTTGTGCGATCTCGTCGTTCGACGTGACGGGAATCGTCATCGTCAAATCCCCACCTTGTGTCGCGAGTTCATCAAAGCGTGTCTGGAGCGTTTGCATCGGTCGAATGATCGAGCGTAACAGGCTGAATCCGAGGAACAAGAGAATCACCACGGCCCCGACCGTCACGGCGATCAACGCCATGAGAGACTGCATGAAGTCACGCTCCATGTCCTGACCGACACGTTGCGAGCCTTCTGAGTTGTAGGCGACCAGATCTGCTAGTTTTTGTGTGAAGTTGTCATATGTAGATTTGGACTGTGCATCATAGTATGAGCGAGCCATCCCAGTGCTGCCGGTCGAGCTGAACGTCAACATGTTGTCCGAGACGCGTTGGTACATCTCCCATTGACGCGAGAAATTCGTAAAGAGTTCCTTGTCTTCCGCATTCACTGCACGCCCTTCGTATTTCGGTGCGATCGTGTTGATCTCGTCACGAATCTCTTTCATCCGTGTCATGAGCTCTTCTTTTTGTGCCGCATCCTCCGTCACGATGTGATCGAGTTCGAGCGTGCGGTAGTTCGCAGCGAGCGTATTGAGTTTGTGCGCGTAATCGAGCCCTTTATTCCAATTGTTGACGATATCGTCCGCTTGACGGTTCGCGTCATTCATTGAAAACAGTGCGTAACCACCGACGCCAATGACCATGACGAGCGATACGATGACGAGCCCCCATAATTTTTGACGAATCGTTAAATTCTTCCCGATGTTCGCCCCGAAAGATCTCGTGCGTTCACGCTTCTCTCCGCGTTTCCACTTGAGTGTCGGTTTCCACGTCAATGTCGGTTTTCGTTTGATCCGGTTCAGTGCTTTAGACCATGTTGATTTCCATGCCATCTATGTATTCCCCTCTCAATCATGCAGTGTTTCCTATACTATCGACAATTTTCAGAAAATAATGAAGAGGATTGACCAAACTTAAAAAAAGGTGACTCAAACTGCAAGAGTCACCTTTCCATCGATTATTTCTCACTCAATACCGTCTGCGTACCTTCAATCATCTTGATTTCGGTCCACTCCATCACATTCTTCGCGAGCGGATCGTTGGCAACCATGAAGTCAGCAAGCGCTTCTACTTTTTGGGCGTCGACCGGTTGTTTCACGTTGTTCAAGCGGAAGCGTACGACCTTATGGAATGCATCTAAAAATGAGATTTCAAGTTTTGTGTCAGTCATGGGTGATTCTCCTCCTTAGTGTATGGGTTAGACTAAATCGTATTCACGGACGATGCCGAGGTCTGCTTCCTCTTGAATGACGAGGTCGATCAAGAGACGACCGAACGCGTCAATCGTATCTGCCGTCAGGTCGGCAC
Organism: Exiguobacterium sp. s140; assembly: GCF_018617035.1. Lineage (GTDB taxonomy): Bacteria > Bacillota > Bacilli > Exiguobacteriales > Exiguobacteriaceae > Exiguobacterium > Exiguobacterium profundum. Next base: position 379,929 of record NZ_JACSJK010000002.1, on the reverse strand, counting down.
GAATCGGACCGAACCGTTGTGCTTTTTTCGTCGGTTTTGCTGTTTGTACGTCATGATGCGTCGTCAACACGAACGTTGCTTTCTTCTCTGTTAAGACAGCCATGGGGGGATGGCTCCTTTCAATAGGGAATTAGGTTTCTGATACGGTCGAGGTATCCATTCGTTCGAGCAGCTGGATCATGCGATCGAGCTTCGTCTCAATCCGATGAAGCAAATAGAGTGAGACGACGATGGGGAACCCCAGATTGGAGATGAGTTCGGGCCAACTCATGTGACCACCTGCTCATCGTGCCGAGGATCGGCGGCGGGACGAGTGCGGTTCTTCATAAGTCCTCCCTGTTAATACACTAGAAATTCTTGGGCCACGATGTAGTTGGCGGATTCCACATCAATCAGTGCCTTGATCAAGTCACCAAACTGTTTCATCCGTGCCTCATCCATCCGACTTCCAAGCGGTCCATAGCGAACGAGTTGCTTTTTCTCTTTGCCGTCGAGTTGTCGCCGGGTATCCAAATAAAGTATCGTCGCTGTTTCTCGATATGCTGCCATCTGTCTCACCTCCTTCGCCCTTATTAACCGCTTTCACAAAGAAAGTGCTCATTCTATTTTTATATAACAATGAGTGACGATAGTCCCAAAACCTCTGAATTTTTATTCATTTTTCAAATGTTGACTGCTTCCCTTGAGTTTTCATACCAATTAGGGTATCTTAATCTTCGGCAGACAGCATTCAAAAATACGTCAAAAGTACCATGATTTATTCCCCATATTTGAAAAAACTGTAAGTTAAATTCTTGTAAATGGGGTACGATACGTAGGAGGGCATTTTTTGAATTTTACTAGTCAGTCTTGAAGAAGGAGACATACACGATGAACAGCCTAGACCTCGCAAGCTTTGCCTCAATTCCTTCCGCTCAACACGACTTCGACCAAGCCGACCTGACGTTTTCAGCGACCGAATGGGATACATACCGGCCGGAACAAGGAAAACCAATTTCGTATAAAGAGCAACATTTGATTGTCTATCCGCTCAAAGAATTGAGCCGCGCCTTTAGTGTGGCCGGCATCCCACGCAGCCAACAGCAATTGATCAAGTGGGAGACCGATGGCGTCTTGCCGCCGACCCCGTTCACGTTTGGTCGGAAGCGATTCTATACGGAAAATCAGATTCGTACCATTGTCGACATCGCATTGGAATGCGGATTGCGCCCACGAACACACGTCAAAAAGACGAACTTCTCCGAATTGGTGCATCATGAACTAACGTACATATTAAAACTCGAACTAAACGCTTATGAGGCGCCTGTCGTCTGAACAGGCAAAAGCCATCCGCCATGAAGGTCATGACGAATGGCTTTTTTTACTCACTTTTTCGTAATCGACTGCGGCACGTCCGCACGGGACACTTCCTCATATGAGGTGACCGTTCGAGTCGACGGTGACATCGTGACGATTGTAGATGATGGAAATGGGATTACCGAATCCGAATCGCCTTATATCTTTGAACGCTATTACCGAGGCACAAATACAGACGATGCACGCGGAAGTGGTCTCGGCATGGCCATCTCACGGGACATCATCGAAGCCCACGGCGGGAAAATAGAAGTCGACAGTGCACCGGGACACGGCACTTCGATTCGAATCACATTCATGACATAACAAAAGGGACGCTCAGGCGTCCCTTGCAGACTGTATACAAAAAGCACCCACTTCATTTCAACTTAAAAGGGAAGAAACGAGAGGATGCCAGTTTCTTTAAAAATGAAGAATATGATCACTGTAGAAACAGTTAAAATGATTCGATGTTCTGTTATCTTAAAAAATATTGAATAAAGCACAACCGCAGTCACAAGATTAAATCCACTTTGAATATCGATACCAAAGTAGTGAATACGTACTTGAGCTGCTTCAGAGTTAAATAAAAGATCTGGAAGAAAATAGTAGCCTCGTTTGAATAGAAAGGCAGTAGGTATTGAGCTTAAAATTGCGGCGCCTATCCCTTTTTGACCGGCATTCCAAATGATTAACGCATAGACAGAGGATAGGACTGCGATAGTTAGCCATATTCCAAATAGTTGATATGGTAAGAATCCTAAGTTCAAATAGAACATTAGGTAATAAGCTAAAACTGTGGAAACAAGCAAAATAATCGAATGAATGGAAGCGTTTAATCGTGACTTGCTAAACACAGCTACTAATGTCACTAGGAATAGCCAAAACTCAAGTGTAGTATCAAAATCAATCAAGGGGGAACTACTCGCATATTGATCCAAGCATCCCAACAAAATTCCCAATAACCCTAACAAGATACAATTCTTGAATTGGCTAAAAAAAGTAAGTTCATGAGTTGACTGTTGTGGCGTCGAGCTATTCATCTGTATTTGAGTCCCCAATCTATACTTTAGTAAGTTATAAGAGTAAACGATATTGATATACAATTCTAAAAGGGACGCTCAGGCGTCCCTTGTCTGTGTCGTATAGTCAACAATCCATGTTTCCAGTTCTTCAAGCGGTAACGGTCTAGAGAAATAATATCCTTGCATCTCGTCACAGCCGAGTTCGCGTAACGCGTTCCACTGTTCAAGCGTCTCGACGCCTTCACACACCGTCTTCAAGTTCAAGCCACGGGCCAAATCGACAATCGATTCAACGATGACGTTGCCGGTCGGGTCATTCTCGGTCACTTGAATGAACTGGCGATCGATTTTGATCTCATGAATCGGATAATGCTTCAAGTAGACGAACGCCGAGAACCCTGTCCCGAAGTCGTCAATCGAGATGGAAAAACCTTCTTCTCGGAATGCAACAAAACGATCGATGACGTGTTTCTGGTTCTCCATCCCGACGCTTTCCGTGATTTCTAAGGTCAAATAACTCGTACTGACCCCTTCTTCCCGTGCGATCTGGGCAAACTTTTCGACGACCCCTTCGGATAAGAAGTGACGCGCCGATAAATTGAGGGCGAGTTCATACCGGTCTCCCCGTTCATGCCAACGTTTGAGTTGGCGACAGGCCGTCACGAACGCCCATTCCTCTAAGTCGATGATGACACCAGTTGATTCGGCAAGCGGAATGAAGTCGAGCGGCGGCACGAGACCTCGCTCTGGGTGATTCCAGCGCATCAACCCTTCAAACCCTTTCAGTTTACCTGAGGAAGCATTCACTTTCGGTTGGAAATACAGTTCAAACTGACCTGATATCACACCAGTACGTAAATTCATCTCTAACAAGAGTCTCTCAGATGCTTCTTGCGCCATGGCCTCTTCAAAAAACTTGATGACCCCACGTTTCTCATCTGATTGACCTGCAACGACACGTGTTGTATGAATCATATCCAAAGTAGATCGACTTTCATGTTCAATGGAGATGAATGCGCTCGTCGTCAGTACAACGTCTAATTCATTGACTCGATATGGCGCACGCGTCACTTGCTCGCATAAATGTTCTGCAAACGAACGTATTTTCCTCCGTTCCCCGTAAGGTACCCAAATGACAAATCCCGATTGCGAGGTACGTGCCATCCTAGATTCATCGATTACTGCTCGTAGTCGTTTCGCCATTTCTTTCACGATCAAATTCGATGTTTCGGTTCCAATCGCATCCTCAATAGACCGAAAATCGTCTGCTCGAATATATAAAACTGCTCCTAAAAACCCTCTCGCTTGTTGACGTAATTGATCGACTTCCTCGACAAATGCATATTTGTTCATCAAACCTGTCAGTTCGTCCGTGTAGGCTAACTGATGAATCCGTTCATCCACAAGCTGCCGGTCAAGCCGGAAGTACAGGATGGCAATAAAATCCGCAAGTGTACTCACAATCAATTCCTCAAGATAGTTCCACTCCCGAGGCAGAAACGTCTCGCAACAAATCACACCTGTGGCACGATTGTTTGCATAAATCGGAGCATCTAGCATGGAGTACACACGCTTTCCTTCTACAAAGTACTCTTTGTACAAGTCCTTCACCCATGGATGACTGCGAACATCCTCAAACGAAAGGATTCGCTCTGTTTGAAGCGCATCAAAATAGTCAGGCGCAAGTTCACGCTGGACCGTCAACTTCGGATGATGTGTCCCTGATTCGTGAGAATAAGCGACTTGACATGAAATAGATCGATACGATGTATCAAAATGCCAGATCGAGACTGTATCGACTGCCAACATATCGGCGACAATCTCACACATATACAGAATTGCCTCCTGCACCGTTTCTTCCGTTACAATCGGCATCCGTACGAGCGCGAACAGTTTCTCTTGATGTTTACGATATACTCGGTTTGAAAAGTTGTTCTCGATCATCAGTCTGCTACCTCACCCATTTAAATTTGACCTAATGATAGCACGAATCAACCGATTCAACGGTTTTCAAAATTCAACAGAAAGTCAATACTTCCTTCTTTTTTCAAGTGATGAAACAGGGATTTATTCCCACTTCTAAATTATTGACCTTCTTTTTAAGAAAGAGACGCGAATTGACCTTTTGTCCCATTGCTTGCCTATTTCTTTGCACCGTACAATGAACTTGTATTGTTTCAATTGTTAAATTGTTTCGTTCTCACTCTTTGAAAGGATGTGACGCTATGAATCCAAAGTCTGGTCTCACCTATTCATTCGCGGCACTCGCAGCGGTCAGCGTGCTTGCCCACGCAGACGAAGCAGCAGCGGCGAGCACACATACGGTGCGTTCGGGTGATACGTTATGGTCGATCAGTCGGTCCTATGATGTGTCCGTTGCGACGATTAAATCGTTGAACGGTCTCTCTTCCGATCACATTCGCATCGGTCAAAAACTAAAGCTCACAGGCAGTCCCTCTGCTGCGACAGGTGGTTCCTCGTTAACCACGGCGAGTACGAACCGCGTCACGACGACACACGCATTGAACATGCGGGTCGCCGGGGGAACGTGGCATCGTGTCCTCTTGACGATTCCAAAAGGTACGGCGCTCACACCGATCCAATCAAACGGTTCATGGACGAAAGTCAGTTACGGCGGACAGACCGGTTGGGTGCATAACGATTATTTGCAAAAGGCATCTATGTCGAGCAGTACCGACAAACCAACAACGGTCACACCGAGCTCGACTACAGCTCAAACGAAAGCCAACTTGAATCTGCGTTCGTCGAAGTCGACGAAGACGACCGTATTGCTCACGATTCCAAAAGGCAAAACCGTGACCGTCTTATCTGTCGAAGGGTCATGGTCGAAAGTGAAGTATGGGTCGAAAACAGGATATGTCGCCAATACATATTTAACAACATCAGGAGTGGCGACACCGACAACACCGAGTACAGAACAAACCATGAACCAATCATTCGTCACGACCGCGAACTTGAACGTTCGGCAAGGTGCGGGCATCGGTTACGCCCTCGTCACGACCATCCCGAACGGCACCGTCGTCAAGGCGACGAAGCAGTCCGGTAGCTGGTACTATGTCACATATAACGGGAAGTCGGGATACGTGAGTGCCGGCTATTTGAAAGAGACGTCCACGACACCGAGTGACCCGGCTCCGAACGAAGGCGATGCCGGTGCTGGTAATGCGGCTGTCGATTATATCGTCAACACACCGTCCTTGAACGTACGTTCGAGCGCATCGACGAGCGCGACCATCATCGGGAGTGTCAAAGCAGGACAGACGTTGCGCGTCGTCCAGTCGTCAAAAGGCTGGCTTCAAATCTATTACGGGAATACGGTAGGATTTGTCGCCTCGGCTTATGTGAAAACCATCCCGAAAGGTTCGGCAGACGGCCCGTCTTGGGTTGAAGGTTCTTATGATTCGAATTCATATTATACGTACTATCCAACATCGATTCGGTCACAGGCGAACGAGTCGAGTAGCACGGTCGGCTCGACACTTCGGGGAGAACTCTTGAACGTAATCGGGGAGACATCGACCCACTATCGTCTCGCATCAGGATTCGTCGCAAAATCAGCCGTCGCTGAAATCAAAGGGCAAAGTGCCCAAGCTACTAGGCTTTCGACCATCGATGTGGCAAAACGCTTCGTCGGCACACCGTACGTATGGGCATCATCAAGCCCGGCAAATGGTGGATTCGATTGCTCAGGACTCATCTATTATGTATTCAATCAATCCGGCGTCAGCATCCCACGGACAAACGTGGCTAATTATTGGGGTGGTGCTTATTTCGGACCTCAATTGCCCAAGTCATTCGTCCCGCAAGCCGGTGACCTCGTCTTCTTCGAAAACACATATACCGCCGGGCCATCGCACATGGGTATCATGATCAATTCCGATACGTTCATCCATGCCGGTTCATCTGGATTAGGATACAACCAAATCAGTAAAGAACCGTATTGGCAGTCACGCTTAATCGGTTATAAGCGACCGTGACTTTGGTCACGCCAAAAAACCCGACAAAAGTCGGGTTTTTCTTTCGTATTGCAGGATTTTTATCGCTTGACCCGAATTCGGAAGTATGATGAAGGAAAAAAGGAGGTGCCGGATGGGCCAACCCCGTTTTGCAAAAATTCCATACCGTACCTACACGATGGCGCTCGCGATTGCTTGTCTCATCGGTGTCCTGTTGTTTGGACTTGGCACGAGTTTTTATTGGCATGAAAAACAAGAAGCCATCGACCAGACGATTACGAATTTGAATCAAGCGGCAAACCTAGCTGGTGTCGAAGCATACGTCTCTCTTTTCGAAGCGGCGACCCGGTATGAGGAGCAGTCGAATCCGACGACATCCTTCCTCTCCACACCGTACAAAGAACGGGCACTCCAATACAATGAGCGTTTATTGAACGACTTTGAGGACGGTGTGAACGAACGGGAACGGGAGACGCTCCAGACGTTCTCAAATGAGTTGAATCAAATTCTCGAGGCTGAACAATTCGAGGCGGTCCCAACCGATGTCATCAGTTCCATCAATCGACGCTGGCTATATCAAGCACTCGAGCAAACGAATCAATCGAATGCGGCATACGAACTGACTGATGCCATCATGCGAATGCAATCGATTCTTATGCGGAATCGTGAAGCCCTCTTCCGTAACCCGATTGATGCGGGTCAACTCACAAACACCGTGGATCTGATTGTCGGCGAAGCAAAACTTGTTCAAACCATCATTGAATCGAATGAGACACTGCAGTCGAAAGCGGTCATCGACGTGGCGGAAAGCGGACAGTCCTTTGCGAATATGGCGAATCGCGAGGCGTCTCTAGAAGCTCGTTACGTCAATTCAACGAATGTCTACGAGGACGCCTATGGTGCCCTTCGTTCCATCCGTTCGAGTTCTGAGACGATGCTTCAAGAAGAAAGTAAGCATTATCAAGTCTTAGCCACCACTTCATTCGTGGTGACGTTGCTGTTATCGCTCGGACTCCTATTTCTGCTCTACTATACACGCAATCGCTACAATCACGATTTGGCGCATCTCAAGGCACGCGCACTCGCCATCGACCCTAGCCTAGAACCTGTCGAAGCGATGTTTCCGAAAACACATGATTTCCGAGGGATCGAGGACGAGTTACGCGAGATTGCCACGAGTGTCCATTCGACCGTTCACGAACTAGAGAATCGTTCACAAGACCTCGTGCGTTACCATGAGCGCTGGTCGTCTCTCTTCTCTGAGACGGGACTCGCCATCGCCCTCATGGATGACTCGTATAACCTGATTGAGCGCAACGAGATGTTCCGGCAGTTTTTCGGTGATCGGAACTTATATGAGATCAACCAATTGTTCACCGAGACGGGTCGCCGCTTGTTCGAGCAAGCGCTCGAAGGTGTGACTGAACATGGGACGAGTGCGCAGTTCATCATTCATCTGAAAGGGGAACATCTCCGTTATCTGAATGTGAAACTGACGCCGCTCAAGCGTGAGGAAAAGTTGACGTATTACCTCATCGTCGAAGATGAGACGGACCGGGTCGAACGGGAACGGAAGGTCGACCGTCTCGTCCGTTTCGACTTGGCGACCAACCTCTATAATGAATATGGCTTTGTTCGCAAGTGGGAAAAGCAAGAGATTGACGGTGCATTTATCCTTATCCGGATTCATGACTATCATCATCTCGTTGATTGGTACGACCCTGCGTATGCTGATTTGCTCATGATTGAGTTTGCGCGAGCCGTCGAGTCCCGTCTTTCGAAATATGCCCAACATCTCTTCGGTCGATACCGAGACGACACGTTTATGTTGTATGTCCGAGGCTTCTCATACGAGGACGAGCATGAGCTGTTGGAGCTCTTCCCGACTGAAGTGACAATCAACCATAAACGCCAAAACGTACATATTCAAATCGGGGCGACCGAAACGGAAGGGGCATACAACGACTGTCTGTTCAAGGCGATGAAGGCGTTACAGCACGCCAAAGAGACACGTACCCCTTCGGTTTGGTATGACTCGGAAATTTTAGCCCAGATGCAACTCGCCGCACTGATTGAACAAGCGCTCCCGGATGCCATCCGAAAAGGAGAATTGACGGTCGCGTATCAACCGCAAGTCGAATTGAAAACAGGTCGCGTCGTTGGCGCGGAAGTGCTCGCTCGCTGGACACATCCTGACATCGGAGTCATCCCACCGAACGAGTTCATTCGCATCGCGGAACGTTCCGATCAAATCTTATGGCTCTCACACAATATTCTCGATCAGACGATTGCCCAGCTCGTCGCATGGCAAGGGACTTCATTTGAAGACATCTCCTTGTCGTTCAACTTGTCGGCCCATTCGGTCGACCCTTCCATCGTGGCGAAGCTTCGGGATTCGATTGAGGTATACCCGTGGCTACCTGACCGATTGAAGATTGAATTGACCGAGTCCTCTGACATCATGTCGTATGCGAGTGAACTCGAACGATTAGAAGATATCGCTGACCTCGGCTATTGCCTATCAATCGACGACTTCGGGACCGGATACGCCTCATTCGAAGCGATTTGGCACCTACCGATTCAAGAAGTGAAAATTGACCGGATGTATGTGAGTGGAAAGGCGAAAGAAAGTACGTCCTTCTTACGTGCCGTCTCTCGCTTTGCGAACGAGCAACAACTAACCGCTCTCGCCGAAGGGATTGAGACCGAAAGCGACCTGTCACGCATGCTTCGTGAAGGGGTCGAACTCGGACAGGGCTTCTACTTCTCACCCGCCCTGGACGCAGCCTCATTCGAATCATGGGTCAACACAAAGGGACACTCGCGTTGAGTGTCCCTTTTTTCAGCGTGAACGAATGTCCTCATATAACTGCCTCGTTTCTTTAAACGAAGACTGATTGAGATAGATTGTTTTGTCTGACCAATCGAGTCGGATCACCGGCTCGACATCACGGTCGATAAAGAGGAGTACATCCTCCCCTGCTTCCGTCCGAAAATGTCCGGTCAGACGCGTTCCCGTATCTGCTCCGTTCGTTCGACGCGCGATATCCGGCAATGTCGTCCATGTCACGTCTTCCACTTCATCAAACGGGACCTCACGACCATAACTGCCTTCAATCACGATCGCTTCATCCGTCACGATCACTTCAGTCGGTTGACTGAACCAAAACATGAGCGCCGGCACACCGACGAGTAATACGACAGAGACGATGATGATTGGAACGAGACGTTTTTTCCCATCTGGCCTCAAGCGCCCCGCTCCATCGTAGATGTTACCGTCATAGCGCTGCATCCGCCAAAGCATCCCGACAATGAATACCATCAGGGCGAGAAAGAACGGCTCGAGCGGAACGTTCCAACCAGACAGTTCGATGAGCGCAATGATGAGAAAAAGCGCACTAATCCCGTAACACATCCAGGCAATCAGTCGCGCCACTTTTTTGATGTCGACCCGCTCCTGTTTCTCTTTCGACATTGTATTGTATCCAGAGATCAAGTGATACCAACCGAGCCTGTCAACCGCGAAGCCTAACGCGATGACGATTCCTGCTGCTAGAATGAGAATCCACATATGCCTCGCCTCCTCTCCTTTCTATACGTCATGACTGCTACAAAAGATTCACGTCTCGCAAAAACAGGACCGCCTATATGAGCGGTCCTGAACAGTTTTAGTTTGAAGTCGGTGTGTTCGACGGACGTTGCATCCGTCCGATTCCTTCGTATGACACATCGCCCGGATCGCGTGCGAACTTCCATGCGTTTCGTGCATCGATCAATCGACGCTGGCGCATGCCGTTGAAAGCATCCGGTGCCAAGTTCACAATCTCATCCCATTCTGTGACGAGAATGGCATAATCGGCTCCCTTCAGCGCCTCTTCAACCGTCGTCGCTTGTGGATAGTCCCACGTCGCAATCGGATCATACCCGATGACGTCCACGTTACGGGCCACCATGTGGTGAGCGAGTAGAATTGATGGGGCATCTCGCATATCGTCCGTTCCTGGTTTAAATGCCAAACCAAGGATAGCCACGCGCATATTCGGTTCAACGTTCAATTTTGAGAGCACGTACTCGATTTGCGTCTCATTCACTTTTGTCGCCGCCCGGATGACACGTAGGTCGATCTCATTTTCACTCGCGACGTGTAGGAGTGCGTTCATGTCTTTCGGGAAGCACGAACCTCCGTACCCGATGCCCGCGTTCAAGAACGAACGCCCAATTCGCGGATCGAGTCCCATCCCGTCCGCAATCGTCGAAATGTCAGCGCCAGCTTGATCGGCTAGACGCGACAAGTCGTTCATGAAGCTAATTTTCGTGGCCAAAAAGGCGTTCGAGGCGTATTTGATGAGTTCTGCATTGATCGGTGTCGTACAGATGAGCGGAACGCCAAGGCGTCCGTAGATTCCTGCCAAGTCTTCTGCAACTTCGAGATTTACACACCCGATGACGACACGGTGTGGTTTCATGACATCTGCGAGCGCGCGTCCTTCTTGTAAAAATTCCGGTACGATCGCAAACGTATGAGAGGGATACATGATGTTCAGTAAGTCTGTCGTGCCGGGCGGGACCGAGCTACGAATGACGATTTTATGCTTCGTGTTTAGTTCCGACAAGACTGCTTCGATATAAGATAAGTCACAGCTTCCATCCGACTTGCTCGGTGTCCCGACCGCAAGAATCAAATAGTCGACCTGCTCCGTATCCGCGATTCGGCTTGTCAGGGTGATCTGGTCGGCGTGCTCTTGCAACACCTCTGCCATGCCTGGTTCATGGAATGGCGGGTGTCCACTCATGAGAAGACGTAGCTTCTCTTCGTCCGCTTCAACCCCGATGACGTGATGACCGGCTTTTGCCAAACCACAAAGTGTAGCCAATCCAACGTATCCTAAACCAATAATTCCAAATTTCACATCAGTTCCTCCTTCAATCATCTTTTATAAGCGTACCGAAACACGCCGAAGAAGTGAAGCTTCTAACACTCTCTCGATGTTCTTTGCTATAATGAGTCAAAATGATGGGTGAAAGGACAAACCGCATGGGCTTAATCGCTTTCTTCTTAGTGACATTATTCGTTTATTTTTGGCTTCCGGTCCGGGGGGGACTGAAAACCTTTTTGCTAGTCTTGATCATGGTGAGCGGATGGCTCTCCATTTTTGAACTCGTCTCGATTCTCGAAGCCCGTCCATGGGTCATCGCGCCAATCCTGATCATCGTTGGATCGATGATTTGGAAAGTACAACGCGACCGGAAACGAGAGCTCAAGAAAAGTGTTTGACCTCGGTCAGGCGCTTTTTCTTTTTGTCGTATTCGATAAAGCTTATCAGTTTCCTGCATTCATCAAAAAATCCTCGTACGATGGACGAGGATCAGCTTCGGTTTGTATTTAACTTTCTTATTCTAAAATACGAGAGAGATGCGTTTCATAATACACTCTCCATGACGAGCACATCATCGATTCGGTCGAGCTCGCTGAAGCCGTGTCGCATGTAGAAGGCAATCGCCCGTTCGTTCGTTGTCTCGACGTGCAAGTGAATCTTCCTTTTGTTCGTCTCGATTGCTTCTTCGCATAACGCTTCCAATAAGGCGTGCCCACTACCGGACGGCGCTTTCGGCAACACGCAAATATGGCTGATGAAGACGATGTCCGTATCCATGTATGCTGCGATTAGCCCGACGAGACACCCGTCATTCCAAATTTCATATGACGTCGCCCGTTCGTAGAGCTTCAAAGCGTATGGCTCTAGCGCCACCCGCTCCGACAGCTTGGTCGGGAACAGGTGATCACACGCCTCAAGATGCGCCACATAGTCAGAGACCGTCCCTTGGTCGCGAGTCATCATACGTCCTCCAAAATTGCGACACCAAATCCATGTCGCCCAAACTCGTTCCCGTTATAGAGAAGATAGTGCCGACCTCCCCACTCGAAGACATGCGGATAACACTCCATGTCCGCGTCCCACCCGTCGGAACTTCGCTCGAATCCGAGCGCCGCATCATCCCGCGTCCAGTCCAACAGATTTTCCGAATAGGCGTAACCTAATCGATATCCGCGTAACGGGTCGGTCCGAAAGCCGAATGTGTCTCGAAAACAGAAGATCATATGGTAGCGTCCGTCCGCTTCGAACACGGTCGGAAGCGCCTGACTCTCGTCCGCAATCGTATCCGAAACGATTCTTCCGTGACGCTTGAACGTCTGTCCATCTTCTGACGTGGCGAGCGCAATCTTATACGTTCGTTCCTGGACGCCATCCGGCCCCTCTTTCCATGTCGTCCCGTAAATGTAATACATATAGTATTGTTCCCGTGTGACGACAAAGGGGTCGCCGACGAGAAACGGTTCCTCGATGCTCGCCGATAATACTGGTCCGTCTCCGAGCCGTTCGAACGTCTCTCCCTCGTCCCGACTGACAGAGAGGCCAATCCCCGTTTCGACAGCTACCGAGTCACGACGGCTCCAGCCACTCGTATAGCCATAAAGCCCATCACGTGTCCGTGTGACGTGAAATGGGAAAATCCCGTGTTCGTCGAACGTCCCCCGTTTTCCAAGGGGGATGATCTCATCTGTGGACACGTCGATGATGTTGAAATCACGTGTCATGTCCACGTATCGGACGTGGCTCTTGAACATGTCACCATCCGGTTCACGGGTCGAGAAATAGATGCGCACAAAATCCTCGAAGACGAGCGCCTGAGGGGACTGGGCGAACGAGGAGTACTTCCCGAAAAATCCGTACGGCTCCGGGTCGAAGATGTGTCCGAGTTTCTTCCACTTCATCTCGCTCCCTCCTTGCGCTCCGCGATGCCGAATCCTTCTCGTCCGACTTCATTCCCCAAGTAAAGTAAATACCGTTTCCCGTTCAACGTGAACGTATGGGGGTAGGCGACCATCTCGTCATCGAATCCTGATTCTGTCCGCGAGAACTTCATCACGTCATCGTCACGCGTCCAATGGAGGAAATCCGGAGAAGAGGCATATCCGATTCGATACGTCCGCTCGGGATTTTTCCGATAATCGGTCGCGTCGCGGTAACAGAAAAACATATGATAGCGTCCATCCTCATAAAAGACGTCTGGACTAGCCTGCGCCTCATTCGGAAGTACGCTTTCAATCAAATCGCGTCCCGCTTTCACCCACGTGACCCCGTCCTTCGACGTGGCCAGCCGAATCTTATACACCGGTTCCGGACGTTCACCATCCATGATCCACTCTCGTCCGGCGATATAGAACAACACCCACGTGTCCTGAAAACGCCGAATCTTCGGTCCGCTCAAGATGAAGGGTTCGTCGATCGTATACGATAGGATCGGTCCTGGACCGACGCGCTCGAACGTACGTCCGCCGTCTCGACTGATGGCTTTTCCGATATTCACATTAAATGGAACGGACACCGTACGCGTCCAGCCCCCGTAATAGGCATGTACCTCATCCCCGACCTCAATCGCCGAAAACGGATAGACACCAAACTCGTCGAATGTCCCACGTGCACCGAGCTCCAATATCGGTCGTTCACTCACCCGAAGAATCGAGAAATCTTCTTTTGCGACATCCACATACCCGCTGTGACTGACGTATCGTCCATCAATCGGCTTCGGTCGACAGCTGAAGTAGATCCGCAAATAGGTATCGCGTTCCAACACACAAGGTCCTTGTGCGAACGCATCCATCCAGTCGAGTGATGCGTCTCGCTGAGGGCTGAAGAATAGACGTCGATTGGTCCATTCAAATGATGTGTTCAACGTGTTCATCCCCTTTCCTCTAATCGTTGCGTCCACTATCTCGTCCGATTAGACGAGCGTATAGGCGTGGAGCAATTCACGCACTTTCGTCTTCGAATTGAACATCAAGACATCGATAATGGACAAGTTGGGCGTGAACGGATGACCAAATTGAGCATATTCCACCGCATCCATCTGGATAAAATCAAGCGGCACCCCGGATTCCGCAAACCGCTGTTTGTCATAAAGTTCCTGCCCGCCGATCGCATTGATATAATGCGAGGTACGCAAGTGATGACAAATCTCGAGCACCAGTTGTTCACACTTCAGCGACTTGTCGTAGTCGAGCGAGGAGGCGACCAATAACTCCGTATCCATCTCGAGATAGTCACGCACTTCCGTCAATAACGTTTCTAGATAAGTGGCGACATTGCGTTCCTCATTTTGAATGATTCGTTCCACCATCGGCATGACGTCGGCATAACTTGGTGCGCGTTGATATGCATGGTGTAATAAGCGCAGTTGATAGCTCTCATGAACTGGATCGAGAATCCGCTCATGCTCACGGATCGTACGATGTTGTGTCATATGATCGATTTTCAGATGGATCGGTTTGATATGTCCCTCGACCAAAATGCGGTTTCGATGAATCCATCCTCGTTTCGCAAATTGCACATGGTCCAAGATGACGAACTGGTCCACCGCGTTCATCAATTGAATATAACCGAGGTATGGGAAGTAGTACGGCTGCATAATCCCTAATTTCATTTGAGCCGCCTCCCTTAGCCCAGCTGGAACGAGCGCATGCGAATCAACCACTCCATCAAGTGCGGATGTCGTACCATCAAGTAGGGACGTAGCCGCTCTCTCCCGACGAAACGCTCCACATATCGGTCATACCGGGGAGACTTCAGCGCTTGAAAATCTCGTCGGAGCCGATGCAAGCCGACTTCGAACGATAAGCGAGAGATTTCGATTTCTTGATGAAATCTGCCATCCGTATAGGAATCGAATGCATCCATCATTCGGATGAATGCCTCCATCCGCTCAATATCGCGCTCCCTGTTTCGTTGACGCCACTTGGTGGTGACCGACCCGGACACACCGAATCGATATACGCTCATCACCTCAGGCATGTAGTAGGCGTAACCTTGGCTTGCGACGTGCAGTTTGAGCGCGCCGTCGAAGGCGGGCGTATCGCCGATCCAATCTAACAGATCGTCTGTCAGTCCATTCCGGTACAGCATGGACATCGTCGGAATGAAACCGAGTAGCTGTAACTCCCCGGCATGATAGGTCCGTGGCTCCGTCGAGGCATACTTTCTGTTTTCAGGCATCCACGGGATGACGCGCCATCCGGTATGGAGTGTGTCGTCCGTTTCGACATACGCATCATGAAAACAGAGCGTACAGTCCGGATGGGCTTCCATATAGTCGACTTGTTTCTGCAACTTGTGTGGGTCGGTCCAGTAGTCGTCCCCGTCACAAAGGGCGATGTACTTGCCACGCGCCCTCTCTTCGTTTAACAGATTCACCATGACCCCTTGAGAATATTGGTTTTCCGTTTGATAGATGACCCGAATCCGGTCCGGATGTTGTTTTTCATATTCGCGCACGATATCCGCCGTCCGATCCGTTGAGGCATCCTCATGAATGAGGATTTCAAATTCAAAATCCGTTTCCTGCATCAAAAATCCTTCAATCGTTTTAGCGATGTACGTTTCGTGGTTATACGTGATGCAGTCGATGCTGACCATCACCATGTCGATTCCCTCCTTTCCCCGGGATGATAGAACGGCTCCGATTTAGGAAGAATACATGTCTTGATAATAGGTTTTGTACGCTCCCGAAACGATGCGCTCGACCCATTCCGGATGTGATCGGTACCATTCAATCGTCTCTTCGATTCCTTGTTCAAAACTGTAGCGTGGCACCCACCCGAGTTCGTCTTGCATTTTCTTCGCGTCAATGGCATAACGACGGTCGTGACCAGGGCGATCCGTCACGAATTGGATGCGGTCATTGGGTAAGTCAAACGTCTGTAAAATCGTTCGGACGAGCTCGAGGTTCGTCTTCTCGTTATGTCCGCCGATGTTATAGACTTCTCCGACTCGTCCCTTTTGTCGAACGAGATCGATGGCTTCACAGTGGTCCTGCACATGTAACCAATCTCGGATATGTCCTCCGTCCCCATATACTGGGAGTAGTTGATCGGTCATACAATGGTGTACCATGAGCGGAATCAATTTCTCAGGGAATTGATACGGACCGTAATTGTTGCTACAACGGGTGATCTTAATCGGTAAGCCGTACGTCTCATGATAGGAACGAACGAGCAAATCAGACCCGGCCTTCGAGGCGGAATAAGGACTGTTCGGGGAAAGTGGTGTCGCTTCTGTAAAGAACCCCGTCTCCCCGAGCGACCCGTATACCTCATCTGTCGAGACATGGACGAAACAGACGTCATCTCGGTATTCTCGACTGTATTTATCGTCCGGATCCCGTTTCCAATGACGCATGGCCGCGTCGAGCAACACTTGTGTGCCCAGGATATTCGTCGAGAGGAACAACTCCGGCTCAAGGATACTTCGGTCGACATGCGATTCCGCCGCAAAATGCACGACTTCGTCAATCTCAAAGAGAGAGAACAGTTCGTCAATCGCCGGACGGTCGCGGATGTCTACTTTCCGAAACACGTAGAGCGGGTCGTGCTCGAACGCTTGGACGTTCTCTAAATTGCCGGCATAGGTCAACGCGTCGACGTTAAGGATGCGTGACGTTGGATGTTTGTCCCGAAAGTGTTTTATGAAATTTGAACCGATGAACCCGGCTCCGCCAGTCACTAGGATCGTATGCATTGGTCTGTTCTCCTTCCTCTAGAAGCGATATCAAATACTGTCCGTAATCGGTCATCTTGAGCGTCTGACCGATGTCGGCCAATTGCTCTCGCGTGATGAACCCACGACGCCATGCAATCTCCTCCAGACATGCGATGTAATAACCTTGCCGTTCCTGTACTGTCTGTACGAAAATGGAAGCTTTAATCATCCCTTCAGGTGTCCCGGTATCGAGCCATGCCATCCCGCGACCGAACAAGACGACGTTCAACTCGCCTCGTTCCAAATACATTTGATTGATCGACGTGATCTCGAGCTCGCCGCGTGGCGACGGCTTCACTTGTTTCGCAAACTCGACGACTTGATTGTCATAAAAGTAAAGCCCCGGTACCGCATAATTGGATTTCGGGACCGCCGGCTTCTCTTCGATGGACAAGACGCGTCGATCCGCATCGAACTCGACGACACCGAATGCCCGTGGGTCCTTGACCGGATATCCGAACACCGTCGCGCCTGACTGTCGCTCTTTCGCATCCTGTAAAAAGCGCGTCAAGTTCGGCCCATAGAAGACGTTATCCCCTAAGATGAGGCAAACGGAGTCGTCCCCGATGAACGATTCTCCTAGAATGAAGGCATCCGCGAGACCGACCGGACGCTCTTGTACTTGGTACGTAATCGAGATTCCAAGTTGATGCCCGTCACCGAACAGTCGCTCATACCCGGAGATGTCTTTCGGGGTCGAGATCAATAAAATCTCCTTGATGCCGGCGAGCATCAGCACCGACATCGGATAATAGATGAGGGGCTTGTCATAGATCGGCAACAGCTGTTTCGAGACTGCTTTCGTCATCGGGTAGAGACGCGTCCCGTTCCCACCCGCTAGAATGATTCCTTTCATCGTTCATTCCCTCCTTCAAGGATTACGTCACAAATGCGGTCGATCATCTCCATTGTCATGTCCGGATAGAGCGGTAACGTGATCACCCGATCCGAGACGTACGTGGCGTTCGGTACGGATGCGTCGAATGCGTAGCAGGAAAAATCGGTCACGAGTGGATAAAAGTACTTCCGGGCGAGAATCCCATGCTGCGCTAAGGATGCCATCATGTCATCGCGTGCCGCTCTCCCTTTCTTGACGAGAACTGGATAGTACGCATAGTTGGACTCCGTCCGTTCATCCCGAAGGTTCAAGCGTAGAAATGAAGCGTCCGCTAAACGGGTGTCGTATCGCTCGACCAAACGTTTTCGCTTTTCAATGTCGGCATCGATCCGTGGGAGGTTGCACCGTCCCATCGCCGCCTGAAACTCGTTCATCTTGGCGTTGCCCCCGACCGATTCGACGGATTCTGGTCCGGTAATCCCAAAGTTGACGGCTTGATGAATCGCTTCGACGTAACGGGCATCCCGGAACGTGAGCGCACCACCCTCAATCGTGTGAAACACTTTTGTCGCATGAAAGCTGAACATCGTCAGGTCGCCGAACGTCGAGACGTCGCGCCCGTCTTGCCGGACACCGAACGCGTGCGCCGCATCGTAGAGGACATGAAGTCCATGGCGTTTTGCGAGTTGTTCGATCGCCTCCACGTCACATACGTTCCCATACACATGAACGGGTAGGATAGCCGTCGTCCGTTCCGTGATCAACGCCTCGATTTTGTTGACGTCAATCGTGTAGTTTATCGGGTTGATGTCACAAAAGACAGGAGTGATCTGTTTTCGGATGAGCGCATGCGTCGTCGAGGCGAACGTGAACGGTGTCGTGATGACCTCACCCGTTAACCCGAGCACATCAATCGCCGTCTCGAGGGCCAGGTGACCGTTCGTCAATAAGGAGACGTGCGGGACGTTTAGACGCTGCTCTAACTCTTCTTCTAACGCTCGCACATGCTCGCCACGATTGCTCAAGTGACGCGATTCCCAAAGGGGGCGAATCATCTCGACATACGTCTCAAAATCCGGCATACTCGGTCGCGTGACGGGAATGATGGCATCTGTTTCTACATTTGAACCACTCATGGTGAAATCGCCCCTTTTCCTTTCGTTCACGCGAATGCCCAATTTCGTATTTTAATGAGCCATTCTGTTACATGTGGCTGCTTGATCATCAGGTAAGGTCGGATTCGATCGATTCCGACGAACCGATTCAGATACGCGTCATATCGAGTAGAACGTAACGCATCATACTCTCCCTTCAATCGGTGGAGCCCCACCTCAAAGGAAATCCGTGACAACTCCAGCTCTTGATGGTATTTCCCATCGGTATAGGCATCAAATAAGTTGATGAACCGAATGAACTCCTCATGTCGCTTCACGTCACGTTCGACATTCCCCTCGTTCCAAATGGTCGTCGCCGACCCTTCGACCTCGTAGCGATAGACACTCATCACTTCCGGCATGTAGTAGGCGTATCCCCTGCTCGTGATATACAAGCGAATCGATGCATCTCGCGCCGGCGTCTCTTCGAGCCATCGCGGGGCGTCACGGAAATCGTTCACATACAACATGGACATCGTCGGAACGAACCCGAGTAACTGCAACTCACCGGCGTCATACGTCCGGGACACGGATGAGGCGAGCTTTCGATTTTCCGGCATCCATGGAATGACGTGCCAATTCGTGTGGAGCTTCCCACCTGTCTCGACATACGCATCGTGGAAACAAAGCGTACAGTCCGGATGGGCTTCCATGTAGTCGACTTGTTTTTGCAGTTTGTAAGGGTCCGTCCAATAATCGTCCCCGTCACATGTTGCGATGTATTTGCCGCGTGCCCGCTCCTCGTTCATTCGACCGATGAATACACCTTTTGAATATTGATTCTCCGTCTGATAGATGACATTGAATTTTTCAGGATATTTCTGAACGTATTCCCGGATGATGTCTGCCGTCCGATCCGTCGAGGCGTCATCATGGATGAGAATCTCGACCTCGAAGTTCGTGCGCTGTGACAAAAAGCCTTCAATCGCCTGAGCGATGTACTTCTCGTGATTGTATGTGATGCAGTTGATGCTCACCATGACCATGATGAATCCCTCCTTTATGAGACTTCCGCGTCTTGTGCGACAGTGACTGGATAGGTGTCCGGTTGACTCGCGTCGAACGGCTCGTTCACCCACATCACCGTCACCAAATCTTTCACGCCCGTGTTTTCGATATGATGGACGTAACCTGGCGGAATCTCGATGACTTCAAGCTGTTCTTCACTGACATGGAACGAGATGATCTGATCTTGGTCCATCAACCGGAGCCGAATCACGCCTTCACCGCTGACGACGATGAATTGTTCATGTTTCGACTCATGCCAGTGCTCCCCTTTTGTGATTCCGGGTTTGGCCACGTTGACGGAGACTTGACCACGATCAGGCGTCTTAAACAGTTCTGTGAACGATCCCCGCACGTCCTGATGCATCAAGAGAGGCGTGACCATCCGTTCTTTCGGCAAGTAACTTAAGTACGTGCTGTATAGCTTTTTCGTAAAAGGATCCGATACATCCGGTACTCCTCTAGCCATACGGACCGCTTCGAACGATTCAATCATTCGGGCGAGGTCGAATAATGTGATCTGGCGTGTCGGGACGTCTGAATCAGTGCTTTCTGATTTATGCAGCACCCCTACAAACGATGCGACGACGTCATCGACATGGGCGAGCGTCAACACATGATTGGGATGCGTGACCGTGACGTCCTCTCCTCGTGCAATCTGATAACAAAACGTCGTAACCGCACTGTTATAGAATGGTCTCCCCCATTTGCCGAACAGGTTCGGGAGCCGATATATGTGAACCGGTGCCCCGCTCCGTTGACCGTACAGCCGCAAAATGTCCTCCGCTTCTCGTTTACTGTTTCCGTAAGGATTGTCTTGAGTCGCTTGAATCGACGAGGCAAAAAAGACGGGGACCGGATTATAGGACAGCAATTCGGTGGCGATCGCCTCGGTCAAGTCGACGTTTCCCGTCGTGAATTCTTCGACTCGTTCGGGACGGTTCACTCCGGCCACATGATAGACGGCGTCCGCTCGACGCAGATAGCTGCTTCGTTCCATGAATGAGGTCGAACGGGTGATCGGGAGGACGAGATGCCCAGCCCGCTCCAAAGCGTGAACGAGGTGTCTGCCTAAAAAACCGTTCGCACCGGTGACGACGATGTCCATGATTCTCCCTCCGTTTCTTCGGTTGACTTGATGTGTAAGGTCAGCCATCGCCCGGGATGTTCGACGAGTCGAAGCATCGTCTCGACGTCTTCAAACTCCAGAATCAAACTACCGAGTGCTTGATTTGCCCCTTCGAAGCGCGGGACCACATCTCCGACGTTGTAATAGATGTTCGCTTGTCGAATCGTATATGCGTCCTCATCGAAATGGACGCCCATGAATCGCCCCGTTTCTTGACTGCCGATGATGAAATAGGAGGACGGCACGGTCACTGGTTTCATCTCGAGCGTCACCGGCATCCCGAGTGCGACATCAATCGTCGCTTGGACCAAGTCGACGCCTGTCGCTTGTTCGATGATTTGTGGGATGTAATTCCCTCCGTTCCGTGGACCGATATCCATCAGATAGACGTCTTCTCCTTTGACGAAGATGTCAAAGTTGAACGCGCCTTGCTTGAAGCCGACTTCAGTCAACATGCGTTGCAACGTCTGATGGACTCGCTCAAGCACGTGAGGCGGATGTACACTCGGGAAACTCGCACTGATTGGGGCGAACGGGTTGACTCCGTTCACATTGAAGTGTCCGTTTCCGAAACAACGAAACACCAACTCCCCGTCGACGACAAATCCATCACCACCTATTTGATAGCCATCTCGCGTGATAAACTCCTCCACGACCACTTCCTGATTGAATGACATCGTAAATGCCACTTGGAGATGGCGACGAAGCTGATCAATCCCGTGCCCCCGACTCCACTTGCTGATCCCTTTACTCCCAGAGGCGTCGGCCGGTTTGATGATATATTCACCTGCTCGCTCCCGTAACGTGTCGATCGCCGTTTCCAGTTCGGTGAACGCAAAGGCTTCCGGGACGGCAAAGTCATATCGCTGTAGGAATGTTCGAAACTTCGCTTTATTCGTCAACGTTTCGACCGTTTCAAGCGAGTTCGTCGCCAATCCGAGTGCCTCCCCGACATAGGCGGCCGTTCGTGCCGCCGGATCGGAGGCATAGGCGACAATCCCATCGATGCCTTCCTCTCTCGCGATGGCGAGGACCGCCTCCCGATCAAGGGTGCTCGTACAGTAATAACGGTCGGCCACGAGGCGACCCGGATTATCCGGTAGATAGTCACAGAGAACGGTGAATATCCCTTGTTGTTTCGCTTTTTGGATGATGGGAACTTGATGCATCGCTCCCCCGAGCAACAGCAGCTTCAGCATGGTGAGAATCTCCTTTGCGATAGAGTGGTTGGAGTAAGTCGACGTAGACGGCAGCCGTGTTGGCGTTCAGTCTTGGCGTCACGAGTTCTTTTGATTGCTGTCCGTGGGCTGTCAATCGTTCGGGGTGATCGAGATAGTGTTTCAGCTCGGTCACGAGCGATGCCACCGTCGGTTCGCATTTGTAACAGTTGATTCCTTCGTGAAGATGACGCGCGACGTTGTTGACGTCATGGCTGACGACGATGCCCATCCCGGACGCACAGGCTTCAACGATGCTGAGATTTCCGTTCGAATAGGTCGCCGGCAACACGAGAATATCTGAACTTCGGTAAACGAGATTCAACCCGTTCCACGACTCGATTTCGTCAAGGAACGTGACGTCCGTCAATTGCTCATCCTCGATGTATCGACGACATGCATCCGCGAGATGTCCGTCGCGATTGAGCGACATGGAAAGGTTCGGATATTCTTCTTTCAAGATTCGATACGCTTCTAAGGCGACGAGCGGTTGATAACGTTCAATTAAGCGATTGGCAAACAACAGATGAATCGGATCGTTCGGTCCTTTCTGACGTAACGGGTGCAACATGTGCGTCTCGATATCGATTGGATAAGGGACCGAAACGACTTTCGCAGAAGGAAAACCGAGTTCCTTGATAAATTGATTGCATGCGACGTTTCCCATTCCAAAAATCAAATCAGCCCGCTGGAACAAATGATGAATCCGTGTCGCCTTGTGCAAGCCGTTCTCGCTTGTCAATAACGTCGATTCTCCGCTCGTCTCGCCCCGTACGTTTCGAATCGGCTCGCTCATGACGACGACGCGCACCCCGAACAGTTTGACGATCTGTAAGAGCAGGGCATGGAACGGGGTAAAACCACCCAGTAGCAAGATATGCGGTCGAAATCGGATGAGTTGGAGAAAGACGTCGAACGAGAGATAGTTCGTCTTTTTCGAGAAATAGGAGCCTTTCAAGACGCGACAGCGTTTACCGAGTGGGATGACCCACCAGTCAGGTCGCTGATTGGTGATTTGTTTATAAAACCAAAACTCGGTATCCATATGCTCATGAAGCACATCAGCAAATTTCACTTGATACGGGGAAGCGATATTGGATAAGAAGACGAGTCGTTGTCTGGTCATCACACTCACCCGATTCGTTTTGCGGAAGCAGGAATCGTCCATTTCGCGAGTTCTTCCTGGATGTAAGGTAACGTCAACAAGAGTTCCTTCACTTCTTCCACATCGAGCTGTCTCGTATTGTTCGAGTTGTACTCACCTTGAGCCGTCAGCTCCTGGCTGCCTTCACTGAAGTACTTCTCGTAGTTCAAGTCTCGATTGTCGGCCGGGACGCGGAAGAATCCCCCCATGTCCTCGGAGACGACTTTCTCTTCTCGGGTCATCAACGTCTCGAACGCTTTCTCGCCGTGGCGGGTCCCGATGACTTTGATGGGAAGATCGACCCCGAACAGTTGTTTCACGGCTTCCGCGAGTACACCGATCGTCGAAGCCGGTGATTTTTGGACCATGATGTCACCGGCATGCGCATGATGGAATGCGAAGACGACGAGCTCGACCGCATCGGCCAGGCTCATCAAAAAACGTGTCATGAGCGGATCGGTCACGGTGAGCGGCTCCCCTTTTTTAATTTGTTCAACGAATAATGGGATGACCGACCCACGCGAGGCCATCACGTTCCCGTAACGGGTCCCGCAGATGAGCGTCCGGTCTGGTCCGACCGCACGGGCCTTGGCGACGAAGACTTTTTCCATCATCGCTTTGGAGATTCCCATCGCATTGATTGGGTAGGCCGCCTTATCCGTCGAGAGACAGATGACCTTCTCCACCCCCGCTTCGACGGCGGCATTCAAGACGTTTTCCGTACCGAGAATATTCGTCTTCACCGCTTCAATCGGGAAAAACTCACATGAGGGAACTTGTTTCAGTGCCGCCGCATGGAAGACGTAATCGACGCCATACATGGCATTTTTGATGCTGTTCGGGTCCCTTACATCACCAATGTAGAATTTTAACTTGTCATGATGATAGCGATTGCGAATGTCTTCTTGTTTCTTCTCATCCCGTGAAAAGATGCGAATCTCTTTGATGTTCGTATCGAGGAATCGCTCCATCACGGCGTTGCCGAACGATCCCGTCCCACCCGTGATGAGCAATGTTTTGTTGGAAAACATAAGAAGGCTCCTTTCGTAGATGTCTAGTCTCAGATGTAGGAAGAGCGGTATGTCATCATTTACCCGGTTGGTCTCACTTAAATTGGTAACTTAATGGAAACCGTTATCATTTTTTCGCAACATGCATCATCTTCTTTTCTTCAGACGACGGGCTCGGTTGGGGCGCCCCTTCCACGATTCCGTCCCGGAGCAAGACGTTCCGAACGGTCAAGGCGATACAGCGCAGGTCGAACCAAAAGCTCATCTGGCGCACGTACTCCCCGTCAAGTTTCGCCTTCACCTCAATCGGAAGCTCATCTCGACCCTTCACCTGTGCCCACCCGGTCAGCCCCGGTAGCGCTTCTGTCGCGCCCACTTGTCGACGGGCCTCGACCAAGTCATCTTGATTCCACAGTGCGGGTCTCGGTCCGACGATGGCCATCTCGCCTTTTAAAATGTTGACGAGCTGTGGCAATTCATCGAGACTCGTCTTGCGAAGAAACGCCCCGACGCGCGTGATGTGTTTCGTGGAGTCGTTAAACAGATGTGTCGGGACATCGTTCGGGGTGTCCTGATGCATCGTCCGGAACTTATACATCCAAAAGCGTGTCTCCCGTAACCCGATGCGCTTTTGTTTGAAGAAAACGGGACCCGGCGAATCGATTTTGATCAAGAGGGCGATGAGGAGCAGGAACGGTGCGAGAAGAAGGAGCGCCACTCCGCTGAGCGTCCCGTCGAAGATTCGTTTGAACGTCATATAGTCCATGGCTCACACCTCTTTCTTCTCGGTCGACACCGTGTGCTGTTTCCACACCTCTCGCATCACATAGTCCGTGTAGGACAACAAGATGCGCAGCACCTTATCAGAGACGTTCGGCATGGCGTAATCGCTCACGAGTCGCATCGAGCCATCCGTCTCTTCTAAGATTCGAAGCGCCTGCAGCACTCGCTCCCGCTTCAATCCGACCATCATCGCCGCCCCTTCCTCCATCGCCTCCGGACGTTCATGCGCTTGGCGGATATTCAATCCTTTGATTCCAAGAATCGAACTCTCTTCACTAATCGTGCCGCTGTCCGACAACACGGCCTTCGCATGGAGTTGCAGGTGGACGTAGTCACTGAAGCCGAGCGGTTTGAGGGTACGAATGTTCGGATGGAGACGCACCCCGCTCTCACGAATACGTTTTGCCGTCCGGGGGTGGGTGCTGACGATGAGTGGAAGCTGGTACGTGGTCGCGACCGCATTGAGCGTGTCGACGAGATCGAAGAAGTTCTCGTCATCACTGATGTTTTCATCGCGATGGGCCGATACGACGAAATAGGCATCTCGCTCCAAGTCGAGCTGCTCGAGCACGTCTGACCGCTCGATCTTATCCCGTTGACGGTGGAGTACCTCGTACATCGGGCTCCCCGTCTTGATGATGCGGTCCGCCGGTAACCCTTCACGAAGTAGATACTCGCGTGCGATATCGCTATAGGTCAGGTTGATGTCGGCGATATGGTCGACGATGCGACGATTCGTTTCCTCCGGGACCCGTTCGTCAAAACAACGATTCCCCGCCTCCATGTGAAAGATGGGGATGTGGTGGCGTTTTGCGGCGATGGCTGCGAGACAGCTGTTCGTGTCCCCGAGTAACAAGACCGCGTCCGGACGAACAGATGCGAGCACGGGATCGATGGTGATGAGGATATTCCCAATCGTCGCCATCGGACCATCCGCCGAGGCGTCTAACACATAATCCGGTGTCCGGAGTCCGAAGTCTTCAAAGAAAATCTCATTCAATTCATAGTCATAGTTTTGTCCCGTATGAACGAGCACATGATCGATTGCCTCGGAGGCTTCGAGACGTGCCATCACGGCGGACAATCGAATGATTTCGGGTCTGGTCCCAACAATCGTCATAACCTTGAGTCGTTTCATCTTGTTCCCTCCTAGGATGTGTGGTGAATGGATAGGATGCGTAGTTTCAATTGAGCGAACACTTGGCGGAACATGGTTTTCTCCGTCTCATCAAATGCGAGTCCCCACATGATTACGGCGTAAATACTGATGAGCACGATTCCCTTCACCCCGAAGCCGAACCAATTCGAGGACGGGAAGAAGAACTGGATCCCCCAGCCGATGAGCGTGTACAGGAGAATACCGGGCAAGAGCTTCAGATGGCACTTGCGGAAAAAGTCGAGGATGTCGAGACCGAGGACCCGATGGTAAATCACGTTCATATAGAAGACGAGTCCGACGATGTTGCCGATACAAATGGCGATGGCCGCACCGATCGGACCAAAGTGTGGAATCAACAGTGGTGAGAGTGTCATACTGATGGCGGCCACGATGAGGGCAGCGAACGCCCGATACTTCACTTTGTTCTCGGCAATGAGTGTCGTATTGCCGATGTCTTGCGTCAACGTGATCACACTCGGTGCAATCAAGAGAAGGGCGATGACGTAGGAGTCGGTGAAGTCTGGTCCGACCCATAGGTGCATGAACTCGCGACCGAGGATGAAAAACGAGGCGAGGATGAGTCCGACGATATACAGTTGAATCCGGCCGATGCGGACGAAGAGGTACCCGATGGCCTCACGATCGTTTCGGGACAACATCCGACTGACCTTCGGAAGGAATAAGTAACCGAGCGAGGCCGCGATGGTCCAGACATACCCTTCGATGACCATCCCGACGGAAAAGAGGGCAATCGAGGCACTGCCTGCTAGAATCCCCAGTAGGCTCGGGGTGATGTTCAACACGAAGCGTTGGGCGACGAGCGTGATCGTGCTCCAGGACGTGAAGCTAAAGATGTCCCGATAAATCCCCTTCTCTCGATTCTGAAAGTTGGCACGGACGAGAGTCTTGCGCCGAATGAAGACGTACTCGATGAGTAAGACGATGGTGCCGACCAACGCATTGACGATGACGAGGGCATACAACCCATAGCCGAGAAGAAGCGCGGTGACCATCAAAGCGACCGTCCCGACCTTCTCAGCGAGATGCAGGGCACTCGAGAAGAGGAATTGTTCATGGGATACGAGAATGCCAGAGAATGGCTTCGTCGGGAACGAGACGACGATGAACAGTCCCGCGATCACATAGAGGACTTTCAACTGTTCGAGCTCGGTCGCCGTCAAACTCGAGTAAATCGAGTCCAAGAAGAAGTAGACGACGGTGAGGATGAGGAAGAGGACGAGCGAGATGGCGATGAACAGTTTATAGGCGATGCCTAAAAATCGTCCTGCCCGCTCGTGGTCCCCCTCCGCCATATACTTGCTCATGAATCGTGAGACGGCCGCATCGAGCCCGAAGTCCATCGCAAACATACTGATGAGCGAGATGGTCAGCATATACAACCCGTAACTCGCCTGCCCGATCTCATGAATCATCCACGGCGTATAGATGAGACCGGATAAGATGCCGAAAAAGATTTGCGTGTAGGACATGACCGCCCCGATCTTGATTTTGCGGTTACTGGCTGCCTCGTCTAGCGTCATGCGTGTCGACATATGCTTCACCTCCTCGTGTTACCAAAAGAACGAATACACCGGCGCTTCGCGAATGAACAAGAGACCGAGCAACATGACCGCCGAGTAATAGACGACGAGTCGTTCCCGCCGCTCGAACGTGCCGACAATCTCCGGAATCATCAACAGCAGGAAGAGCGAGAAGTATTGGACGAGCCTCATCATGGATGGGTTCAAGAACGTCAACGGCAAGAGACAGGCGGCGAGTAACAGCGCATTGAAGAAATGGATGGCAGATGGATTGTTCGCTAGAATTTGATCTTTTCGCCATAATGCTACGAAGAGGACGGAGAGCAACATCAGACTGAAGTTGATCGCCCCGGCGCCGTCCATGGCGCTGTACGTATCGTAACCAGACACTTGGACGAGCAGGTCGAAGAATGGATTCCGAAAGACGAACAATCCGACGATGACCCCGAACATCGTCATCACATACGCCTTGGTCAGTTGCTTGTTCGCTAAAAAGTAGAACGGGAGGAAGATGAGCGCCGACTTATGAATGGTCATGGCTACAAATACGATGAGGAGGAACCACCCGAGTTTACGAGCACGGACGAAGTGATAACCGACGAGCACGACGAGTGCCGTCGCGATCGTTTGACGTAGTCCCGTGACGGCGAAAAATTCGTAAAACAAGACCGAGAAGAGAAGAAAGCTGATGAGTGCCTCGCTTGAATATTTGTAAATGAAATAGCCGAGCGGAATCATGAAAATCATCGCCACGATTACGAGATACACTTGATAGTCCGTGATCACGTATTGCAAAAGACGCTGGAACAAGTAATACCCCGGATCCTCACTTTCCGTGAATAGAATTTGAAAGAAGCGATCCGTGAACGTATGAAGCGGTAGGGCTTGAGATTGAAGGAAGAGCGCCTTATATTGGGCTGTATCGTCTCCGACCGAGATATCTCGAAGACCGGACAAGACAATCCATTGAATCGTGGCAAATGAGACGAACCAACCGCGTCGACTCGGAATGTCATGACGCATCAAGAGCAGTGCCCAACCGACCAACAGCGCCATATTGACTAAATAGATCGTCATCTCCATCCCTCCTTTCTACCGATAGATCAGGTTCGTCATCCCCCGATATAGAGACAGCAGGTTTGAAAACAAGATGCCGTTCCATCGGAGCCACTGATATTCCAGCGGTCCAAAGTAACGAGTCACATCATGTGTCGTTAAGTACTGTTCCCGTACGTCCGCCGCATTTTCTTTGAACGTGTGCTTCAGAATGATAGTGGTCAATTTCTCTCCGTTATCACGCACCTCGACGTCCTGGAGTAGCCGCTTCAGATAGCGATTCGATTCCATCGTGGCTCGATGTGCGATTTTTTTCGTCTGTTGCTCGCCGTGAATCCGTGAATAGACGAGCGGCTCACGCATCACGTAAAAGTCGAACCCATCGAGCGCCAACTCGACCCAGCAGATCCAGTCTTGAATGAAGCGGTCCTCTAACGAAAAACGCCGATGTTCGAACGCTCGTCGCGGAATCAAAAGCGCGCATCCGTTCAAAGTCGACGACAACAATAAGTGACGGAACATGTCCTGACTCGAATAGAATCCGCTCACTTTCCGTTGCACCCGTCGAATCGCCTCCCCCTTTTCGTCAATGAACGCCGTCCCTGTCACGACGATCGTCTGATTCATCGGGAGATGTTGCTCGCGCATCACATCGAGCTGTCGTTCGATCTTTGTCGGCGCATACACGTCATCGTGGCTGAGCCAGGAGAAGTAGTCTCCGCTCATCTCTTCAATTCCACGATTCAATGCACTCGAGACGCCCCCATTCTCCTTTTCCACGTAGCGAATTTGCTTGCCGTAACTTGTGGCAATCGCCGCCGTCTTTCCCTCATCGGTCGAGCCGTCGTTGACGACAATCACTTCAATCGCAGGATGCGTCTGGGCCAAGGCGCTGTCGATACATGTTCGTAAATAATCGCTCCCGTTATAGACTGGGATGATGATGGATACGAGTGGTGTCATAAGGCGTTCCTCACTTTCTCGGTTTGCAGCTCCTCGTACACGTGCAGGTAATCCTCCGCCCGTTCGAATAAGTCGAACCGTTGACGCGCTTCGTTCGCACAAGCGATTCGTGAGATCGAGGCGTGATGGAGACGATCGAGTCCGTCCATCACATCGTTGACCGATCGTGTGGCGACGACGACGCCGGTCCGTTCGGTCACGAGTTCCGGACTGGCCGTGGAATCGAGGACGAGGACTGGCGTGCCGCATGCGAGCGCCTCTGCCGTCACGTTTCCAAATGACTCTTCCTCTGACAGGTTCAACAAGACGTCTGCCGCGGCATAGTACGAAGCCAATTCGCTCGGGTCATGTGTCTCTTGAATGTGAAGCACATTCGCCGGCAGGTCATGTTGTTCTTGCATCTGTCCGACTAAGACGATTTGGTCGGACGGTCTGGCCTTGGCCAACTCCATGAAGGCAGACAGTCCTTTCGCCTCGGTCCAATGGCTCGCCACGCCGAGAAGAATGTGTTGTCCCGTCAACCCGAGGCGTGCCCGAAGTGGGCCTGGCTCTTTCGGCGTGAACGTCTCCAAATCGACCCAGTTGTGGATACGACGAATGATGGACGCATGTTGCAAAATCGAGAAGTGGGCTTCCATCGTGATCCAATCCGACACTCCGACTACTGCCAAGCGAGGGATGGCATCGAACCATTGTCGCTTGTCCGCCAACATCTCTCCGGTCCGGTCTAAAAACCAGCTCGGGATGTCCTTTTTTAAGAGCGGGCACTGTCCACATCCGTCCTTCCAGCGCTCACACCCGACCGCCGTGTAGTGGGTACATTTCCCGGTGAATAGCCAGCAGTCATGGAGCGTCATGACGGTGGCGATGTCCCTTTTCGCCAAATACTCAAACAACGTCTGAAGATGAAGGTAATTGGCGTGAAGATTATGAAGGTGAACCACGTCCGGTCGAAAGCTGTCCATGAAGGCAATCAAGTCAGCGGTCGACCGTTTGGACGTATAACCTTGACGCCCCGTCACGCGGGCATGGAGGGCATGCCGTTTCGTTTCCCACGCCTGACCAACCACCACACTTTTCTCGGTCACTGGTCCGGTCGCATGGGCGATTCGGACGTGGTGTCCATAAGAGGCATGAACGGATGCGAGCTCTTTACACATCCGACCGGTGCTTTTCACTTCGTTGATGGCATTGATGTGAAGAATATTCATGTCCGACACCTCACTCGTATGCGTAGTAGGTGTTCGTATTACGAGAAGAACGCTTGTTGAGGACAAGTCCAAGAAGTTGCGATCCGGTCCGCTCGAGTTGCTCTTTCGCCTTCAGGACGAGCTGACGATCTGAGTTCTCGCAGCCAATCACGAGAATTGTCCCGTCGGATACGTTGGCCAACAGTCGTGCATCGGCGACGTGCATCATCGGAGGCGTATCGACGATCACGATATCAAACTGCTCACGCAACTCACTCAGGAGGTCCGTCATGCGTGACGAGGCGATCAGTTCGGTCGGATTCGGTGGAATTGGACCGGCCGCAAGCAAAGTCAGGCGCGGGATATCCGTTTTTTGAAGCGCATGTTCGAGGGTGACCCGACCGGCCAATACGGTAGACAGTCCCGCATGTGCTGACAACTGAAATGTTTGGTGTGCCGTCGGTTTGCGCATATCACAATCGATGATGACGACATTTTTTCCGAGTTGCGCATAGACGACCCCTAGGTTCGCCGCCGTGGTCGACTTCCCTTCCCCGGACGAGGCGGATGTGATGGTGATCATCTGTAACTTATGACCGACGGACGTGAACTCCAGATTGGTCCGAATCGTCCGATATTGTTCAGAAATCCGTGACTTCGGATTCGCCAATGTGACGAGATCCCGTTTTTTATAATCAAGACGATTGGCGTTCTTTTTTCGACCGAACATGCGAAACGTCTCCTTTCACTTGGGGTGTCGCTTCCTTCACATTTTTCGTTTTCAAATCCCGTCGTTCGATTGTCGGAATCGACCCGATGACCGGCAAGTCCAGCAACCGTTCCGCTTCTTGCTCGTTCCGGATGCGTTTATCAAAGACGTGGCGTAATAGACCGATGAATCCACCTAACAAGAATCCGGCGAATAGACCGATTGCCGTGTTGAGCAGCACGTTCGGTGAGACAGGAGCTTCCGGAATTTCGGCTGGAGATAAAATTCGAACGTTGTCGATGTTCATCAAATCCGGGATTTCAGAAACGAACACTTCACTGATCACATTGGCCGTTTCCGCTGCCACGACCGGATCGTTCGCGGTGACGAACACATTGATGACTTGCGATTCCTCTTCACTTTCTACGGTGAGCGCATCTGAGAGCGGGTCTGGTGCGCTCGGCACCTGTTCTTTGACTTTTTCAAGAACAGCCGGGCTCTTCATGATGACGCGATACGTATTGACGAGTGAGAGCGAGGATAACACTTCCGAACTGTCTACGCGGTTGTCTTCTTGTTGTGTAACGAGTAGCACTTGTGTGGACGCCTCATATTTCGGCTGGATGAATGAAGTGCTCACATAGTAAGCTAAGAGTCCGACGAGAACCATACTCACGAACATCCATTTCTTACTTTTCTTGAGAACTTCCACGAGATCGCCCACGATCGTCGTTTGTTCCTTCATGTTGGTTTCCTCCCTAAAGACAGATTAAATGACCGAAATCAGGCGCAGGTTAACTGTAGTACCTTCTTACCCCCTTCATCTTGATAATTGGAAAGAAGGATTTATCATTTTTTCGCAACATCATGTCATGATGCCGTTCCGCTTTCTTCTTTTACGTTGTAGGGAGGGTCGAAAAACAAAAAAAGTAAAATGTAAGCGTTGACATTTTGAATTGTTGCATGCTACATTTCAATTATCAAATAACAACTGAACGGTATCCTGCGCAGGAATGTTACCTTTAGTGGGCATAACCTGACTCGAGTCGGATGAATGACGTGATTTCACGTTCTTCATTTGACACGGGTCAGGTTTTTTATTTGACGCAAACCAAAATTATGGGAAAAGGAAGGGAACGGACATGAAATATGAACAGCTCGCACGCGATATTATTCAACATGTTGGCGGGAAAGAGAACGTCAATAGCGTCGTCCACTGTATCACCCGTTTGCGTTTCAAATTAAAGGATGAACAAAAAGCAGATACTGAAACCATCAAAAACATGGATGGGGTCGTCACGGTCATGAAGAGCGGTGGTCAATACCAAGTAGTCATCGGGAATCATGTACCGGAAGTGTATAAAGCCGTCGTCGAGGTCGGCGGATTCCAACAACAGTCTCCAATTGAAGAAGAGAACGCTCCAAAGGGATCGTTGTTCAGCCGTTTTATCGATATCATCTCTAGCATCTTCACTCCTGTGCTCGGCGTCTTAGCAGCGACCGGGATGATCAAAGGATTCAACGCCCTGTTCGTCGCACTCGGTTGGCTCGACAATACGTCAGGTACGTATCAATTGTTGAATGCCATCGGGGATTCGCTGTTCTACTTCTTCCCGATTTTCCTCGGCTATACGGCCATTAAGAAATTCGGAGGAAGTCCGTTTATTGGTATGGCCATCGGGGCGTCACTCGTCTATCCGACCTTATCGACGCTGACGGCTGGAGATCCTCTCTATACGGTCTTTGCTGGAACCATGTTCGAGTCACCGATTCATATCACGTTCCTCGGTGTTCCTGTCATCTTGATGACGTACTCGACTTCCGTCATTCCAATTATTATCGCGGCATTCTTTGCAGCAAAACTCGAGAAGTTCTTGAAGACGATCATTCCCGACGTCATCAAAATGTTCATCGTTCCACTACTCACTTTGTTGATTGTCGTACCACTCACATTCATCTTGATTGGACCAATCGCGACTTGGGCAGGGATGCTTCTCGGTAGCGCCACGGTCGCTGTATATAACTTGAGCCCGCTCGTCGCCGGTATTTTCCTCGGTGGATTTTGGCAAGTGTTCGTCATCTTCGGTCTTCATTGGGGGCTTGTCCCGGTCGCCATCAACAACTTGACGTCACTCGGGGCTGACCCGATTCTCGCACTTGTGTTTGCAGCATCGTTCGCACAAATCGGTGCCGTGCTCGCAGTCTTCTTCAAAATTAAAAATCAAAAGATTAAAACGCTCACGATACCGTCCTTCATTTCAGGTATCTTCGGTGTGACCGAACCCGCTATTTATGGGGTGACGCTCCCCCTCAAAAAACCGTTCATCATGAGCTGTATCGGTGGTGCTGTCGGTGGTGGAATCATGGGTGTCATGGGTACACAAACTTATATCATCGGGGGGCTCGGTGTCTTCGGCTATCCGTCCACCATTTCGCCTGAAGGCATCACAACTGGTTTTTATGGTTCACTCATCGGAACGGCCGTTGCTTTCATCGTCGGGTTCGTCTTGACTTACCTCTTTGGCGGTGTCAATCAAGCAGCAACCGCGACACCACAATCAGAAGTTACAACGGTCGCCAAAGAAGTATCTGCGACAACTGTCAGTCAGGAACAAGTCGTTAGCCCGCTTCAAGGAACTGTCGTCCGTTTGAAAGATATCTCGGATGTCGCCTTCTCATCTGGTTCACTCGGTCAAGGTGTTGCCATCGAACCGACGGAAGGGAAACTGATCGCTCCGATTTCCGGTACCGTGTCTGCCCTCTTCCCGACACATCATGCCATCGGGATCACAACGGAATCAGGGGCTGAAATCCTGATCCATATCGGTATGGATACCGTTCAACTAGAAGGGAAGCATTTCAAAGCACACGTCACACAAGGTGAATTTGTCGAAAAAGGACAACTGCTGATCGATTTCGATATCGACGCGATCAAGCAATCAGGTCGTGCGTTGACGACACCTGTGATTGTCACGAACCGAAAAGCACTCTCACCAAACTACGCCTCACATGTCCAGACGGGCGATCCGATTTTCATCATCTAATGAATCAAGTGGGAGGATTTTTCCTCCCACTAATATAGAAAGTGTGGATACGATGAGTTTTCCAAAAGGATTTTTATGGGGTGGCGCCATTGCCGCCAACCAAGCAGAAGGCGCTTATGCAGAAGGGGGAAAAGGTTTAACTACCGTCGACTTGTTGCCGACGGGTAAAAAACGCTTCGATGTCATGTTTGGAGAATTGCCATCATTAGAACCTATACCCGGAGAGTTTTATCCTTCGCATGAAGCGATTGATTTTTTCCATCGCTACAAAGAAGACATCGCTTTATTCGCTGAGATGGGATTCAAGGCGCTTCGCCTCTCGATCGCATGGTCAAGAATCTTCCCGAACGGAGATGACGTGGAGCCGAACGAGGAAGGTTTGCAGTTTTATGATGATGTCTTCGATGAACTATTAAAACATGGGATTGAACCGGTCGTGACAATCGCTCACTTCGATGTACCTGTCAGCTTGATCAAAAAATATGGAAGCTGGCGCAATCGACGAGTCGTCGACTTCTTCGAGACATATGCGAAGACCCTCTTCACCCGCTACAACGGTAAAGTGAAGTATTGGATGACGTTCAACGAGATCAATATGCTACTCCACCTCCCATTCATTGGAGCGGGCATCGTGTTCGAGGACGGAGAAGACAAGCAACAAGTGAAATATCAGGCGGCCCATCATCAACTCGTCGCGAGTGCGAAAGCCGTCAAAGCAGCCCACGAAATCAATCTTGATCTACAGGTGGGTTGTATGCTTGCTGCTGGTCAAACATATGCCTATTCGTGTAACCCGAATGATGTGTTAGATGCAATGGACAAAGACCGTGAATCGTTCTTCTTCATCGACGTCCAATCACGTGGAGAGTACCCGGGATATGCCAAACGATATCTCGAGGAGCAAGGTATTACGCTTCAGATAGAAGAAGGTGACCTCGAACTGTTGAAAGAGCATACGGTCGACTACATCGGCTTCAGCTATTATTCAAGTCGGACGACGAGTACGGATCCAGAGATAAATCAGTCGACCGAAGGAAACATTTTCAGTTCACTTGAGAATCCGTTTCTCGAGAAATCGGAATGGGGCTGGACAATTGACCCGACCGGTTTCCGGATCACGGCGAACCAACTGTATGACCGCTATCAAAAGCCGCTATTCGTCGTCGAGAACGGACTCGGTGCCGTCGATACACCGGATGCGACTGGATATGTCGAAGACGATTATCGCATCGACTATATGGCGAAACATATCGAACAGATGCACGAGGCTATCAAGGACGGTGTCGAGATCATCGGCTACACAAGCTGGGGTCCGATTGACTTGGTGAGTGCGTCGACCGGTGAGATGAAGAAACGCTACGGCTTCATCTATGTCGATAAAGACAATGAAGGCAACGGGACGCTCACACGTTCCAAGAAAAAGAGCTTCGATTGGTATAAGCAAGTGATTGCGACGAACGGGGCGGACGTCACTACTCCTGTTCAAACTACTAAATCTTGATTAAAAAGGAGGCAACCGACTTAAATCGGTTGCCTCCTTTTTGAATGGTAGTGATGGATTTATTCCACCCCAAACCGATACACCGTCCGCGAGTGATAGAGCTCACCCGGTTTCAGTTCGATGGAGGTCGCGATGTCCGGATGATTCGGGGCGTCCGGGAACGCCTGTGCCTCGAGACAAATCGCGCTATGTTTTTGTCGACCATTGAGCGTCACGGGTGTCTCTTCACTCAAGAAATTCCCTGTATAAACGACCATGACGGGTTGATTCGTTTCGACCGTCATCGTCCGTCCGCTCACCGGGTCATGCAATCGAATCGGTTCATCCTTCAAGATAAACGGATGATCGAGACCGCTCGCCCGTTCAATCGCCTCGTCTCCCGACACGAGCGCCTCTCGGACCGGTTTTCCGTCTCGGAAGTCGAACGGCGTCCCGCCCACATCCCGCAACGCTCCTGTCGGCAGCGACTCCGCATTGAGCACCCCGACTGAATCGGCTGGTAGCGTCAGTTCATGGTCGTGGATGGTCGGGCGTCCGCCGAGATTGAAGTAGTTATGATGGTTTAAGTTAATCCACGTCCGTTGGTCCGTCTCCGCTGTCATCGTGATAATCAGTTCATTGTCATCCGTCAGTTCATACAATACTTTAAAGAAGACGTTCCCCGGGTATCCTTCTTCCCCGTCCGGACTGAGATACGTGAACTGGATGCACTGTTCGTCGGCGTCCATCTCCCAGTGACGGGCCGTGATGCCTTTGTCGCCTCCGTGAATATGGTGGGGCGCCTCGCTTGGGGTCAAGGCGACACCTTCGATCTCTGCGTCACGAATCCGTCCGGCAATCCGTCCGACGACCGACCCGAGATAGACCGGGTTTTCTAAGTATTGAGAGACGTCACCATACTTCAAGATGACCGAGTCGAAATTCCCTTTCCGGTCCGGGGCCGTCAGTTCCGTCATCGCACAGCCATAGTCGATGGCGGATAGTGTCATGCCGTTGGCGTTTTGAATCGTCGCTTGTTTCATGCCATCACCTTTCTAACCCGTCATCGGGCAATTGATTTACCACTTCCAACGTCCTCGCCAGTTTTTCTCAGGTAAACGTGGAGGATTCACCGAAATCGGTTCATCCGCTAACATCTCCTCCGTAAAGTGGAGGTGCTGTTGCCACATCTCTTCTCCTAGTTCGTTGATGACTTCCTGTCTTGCTGCTAACCAATTGAAATCACGATGTTCTACGTTATGGGCATCGGAGGCGACGATGTGACTCAACCCGTTACTGATGAACGTGAGCGCGAGCTCCCGGACCTGTCTTCCGAACTGCCCTGTCAAACTGCTTGTCGTCACTTGCGACAGCGCACCTGCTGATACGAGATGGTGCAATTTTTCGGGATGGAGTGCAAACTCTCGATTCCGCTCTGGATGCGCGATGACTGGAACGTATCCAGCCGCCTGCAGTTGAAAGAACAAGGATTCCGTATAAGCAGGCAGACTTTGACTCGGTAGTTCCACCAGCACATAGCGGGACCCGGCGAGCGAGTGTGCCTCCCCAGACTCGAGCGCATCAATCAACTCCCCAAAGATTCGAATCTCTTGCCCGACATACAAGGTCAAGGGAATCTGTTCCTCATCGAGTCGTTGTTGTAGATGCGCGACTTCTTTCGTGATGTCATGATGCTCCGTCTCGAAGTACGGATGATACGCGTGTGGTGTCACGACAATCGACGTCACCCCTTCTTCGACTGCACGCCTTGCGAGTTGCAGGGACGCTTCCATCGTACGTGGTCCGTCGTCTACCTCAGGCAACAAATGACAATGTACATCAATCATGAGGATTCACTCTCCAGTGTGTGTTTGTTTTAGCCAAACGTATTCATATGGGCGAAGCGTCACATGGCTCATCCATTCTTCTGTAAAGAGACTCGTTCCTTCGCAATCCGTCTGTACCGTCTCTTCACTCATGTTCGTCAATAACAGGAGAGACTCTTCTTGGTGCTTCCGCTTGACGGCGAATACGCGGCGATCGAGACGTACGATTTCTTGGTCGGTATACGGTGAAAAGGCAGGTTGGAGTCGTTTCACATTCAATTGACTCAATATCCCTTCATAGACACGAAGTCGATTTGGATCACGCTTCAACGCTCGAACGAGGTCTTCTTGTTCAATCGGTTGCGTCACCCCAAATAAAGTTCGGTAATCAATCAACGGAATCCCTTGAAGCGACAACAATACACTGTGGGCTGCGAGAATCACATCTGGGTTAGTGTCCATCAGATTTTTCTCAAACGGATCACGTTCCGCCGAAGAGAGGAAGTTGAAATAGGTTTGATCGGCTCTCAGCGGATGCACCTGACTCGCCCAATCGCTCAAACGTGTCACATCTGCCTGCGCAAACGCTAAAATCACATGGCTGGATAAGTCGAAATGGCAGACGACGTCCGCCTCCGCCTCATAGATGAGGGCAGAATCCACACGCTCATTGGCGATAATCAGTTGCGCATTAGGCTTATACGCATGCATGATCGTCCGCCACAGCTTGAGGATGTGTTTGACTCGTTCCGGCTCCATTCCACGAAACGACTCGACATGGACGCGGATTTTCGTCGCTCCGTACGCTAGACGTTCGATCAGTTCATCCGTTACGGTGACAAGGTCGAATTGCGCCTCATTCCATGCTTCAGGCGTCATCTCGTAAATCAAATCGAACGTGTCGGTGAAACGTCCTAAGTCTTCGAATAGTTGCACCCGCGAGTCGATCGCCGTGTCCTGTTGTTTCGATTGATATGGGAAAATAGAGACGAGATAAAGATCACTCACCGTCGTTTGGACGTGATCGGCTAACCATTGATGGAGCGCCTCGAGGTTCGCTCGACCGTCCGTCAGAATAAACCCGGCATCCATCAACAAGACGTTTGTTTTTTCAGACGGACGCTCATGGTCATGCCAACGATGATCCGACCACTTTTCAAATAACTGCTCCCACTTTTCTTGTGAGGTCTCCCCGAGTTCGTGAAGCACCTCTTCAATCGCTTCCCATTTCATGACTCATCCCTCCTTGGCATCTCTTTATTTCTCCCACTTTCCGTCCCCTTTGAAACACAAAAAAACTGTCCGACTTGAGTCAGACAGCTTACTCCATCAATCGTTGCAACTCTTCCTGAACGCCATTCAACGAAGTAGAATCCGGATTCCAGTAATAGATCCCGTCCCCCGCTAATCCACCCGCCCCCTCGAGCCGTAACACACTCGCATTGCGGAACGCGTTCATATAGTCCGTCGACAATGAGACGAATTCATTGAGTTCGATATTCGTCTTCGCCTGATCACCGACGACCTCCAGTAAGGCAGTGACCTTGTCGAGCGAGAAGTCCGTCCGTCCTTTTTCGATGATGGCGGCGACGACATCCCGCTGACGTTCTTGACGACCGAAGTCACCGTTTGGATCGTTATAGCGCATCCGCGTATAATCGAGTGCCGCCTCTCCGTCTAGCGTCACTTCACCGACGGGAAACGTGTAATCTTCTGTCGAGAACGCGAATTTATTCATGACCGTGATGCCTCCGAGTGCATCCACCACGTCGCTGAATGCCTCCATATCCGTCTCGATGACATAATCGATTGGGATGTCGAGGAAATTCTCGACCGTATTCATAGCCATTTCGGCTCCACCGAACGCATAGGCATGATTGATCTTATCGCGCGTCCCTTTCCCAACGATTTCGGTCAATGTATCCCGAGGAATCGAGAGCATCGCGCCTTCATCCAGTTCCGGATTGAGTGTCAGCACGATGATCGAGTCACTTCGTCCCTGTTCGGTCCCGCGTCGGTCGATTCCAAGCAAGAGAATGGAAACCGACTCTTTGCGTTCAATGGTCTCGACCTGTTTACGCTCTTTGCTGATGTTCAAGTTGTCATTCACTTGTGCGACGGTGTCATCGACTTCTTTTACCATTGACCAGACGAACGCGCCACCTGTGATGAGCACCAAGGCCATGACGCCTGCTACAACCCCTAGTACGATTTTCCACTTTGATGGTTTACGATGTTTCGCCATGTGGCCACACCTTCTTCCGTGAAATAGTACTAGTTTATTCCCATGCCACGGGTTGTTTTAAAGCATGTTCACAAAGAATAATCACGATATCCCTTTTTTTGTTATGGGAAATGGGTCCGGATCGGTTGACGGGTCATATGGTAGGGCCAGGCTGCATTGATTTCTGCCCCGATCAGCATCGTCGCCGCCGTCAGATAGAGCCAAATCTGTAGCAGGATGACCGCACCGATCGTGCCATACGTATCCCCGAGAATCGAGAAACGTTCGACATAGACGCTGTATCCGGTCGACAGCAATTGCCACGAGATGACCGCAAACACGGCTCCGGGAAGTGTTTCGATGAAGCGCACTCTCTGCTGTGGCGCGATTTTATAAAAGAGCGAGAACGCGATGATCAAAATGATGGTCGAGACCGTATAACGCGTCACCGTCGACAAGCGGTCGAATTCTTCAACTTTTGGATAGAGGGCATAAATCAGTTCGACAAACTCTTGACCGAATAGATGAAACACGATCAAGATGACCGCACCGATACTCCCTGCTAAAATCACGAGCAACCCGATCAACCGTCGGAAGATATAGCCACGCGCTTCCGTCTCCCCATATGCGAACACCGTCAGCTTGACGAGTCGTGCCGTCCCGTTCGAAGCAGACCAAAACGCGATGATGGCACTGACCGATAACAATCCACCGTTCAAGTTTCCGCTCACATCATAGACGATAGATAACAGCTCACGCACACTTGAACCGGGAATGAGCGTTTCAATCTGCTCGATGAGAAGCGCGTCATCGATTTGAAACCATGCCATCACGGCGAAGAGGACGACAAACGTCGGAAAGATGGCTAAAAACCAAAAAAACGCCAGTGTGGCACTATAATCATTAATGTGATGGTCTTTGAATCGATGCCTGACGTCCACGGCCAGTCGAAACATACTTTCAAACATCGCCACCCTCCTCTCATCACTTCTACTTTTATATCATTCTACATCTCGGGCAACCTGTCCTTTTGAGCAATCGTTATTTCGGGTATGCCCTATAGAGGACCAAATCTTACAAATGGGGTGGAACGAATGGAAATCGGTATGATCGGACTTGGTAAAATGGGCCTCAATTTGGCTCTGAATTTGACAGACCATGGGCATCGTGTCGTCGGGTATGACCCGGGAAACGTATCGACGAGTCAATTTGAGACGAAAGACTCTTTGCAAGAGGTCGTTTCCACGCTTCAGGCCCCTCGCGTCGTCTGGGTGATGGTGCCAGCGGGTGACGTGACCGAGCACGTCTTGAACGACTTGCACCATCTTCTCTCCCCAGGTGACATCGTCATCGATGGAGGAAACTCGAACTATAAGGAGTCGATGCGACGTTCCGAGCACTTTAAAGAAAAACTGATCTATTTCTTCGACGTCGGGACGAGTGGTGGGATGGAAGGTGCCCGTCACGGAGCGTGTACGATGATTGGAGGCGACTTGGAAGCGTTCGGAAAAATCGAACAGCTCTTCCAAGACGTCTCGACCGACCACGGTTATCTGTATGCGGGACCAAGTGGAAGTGGTCACTTTTTGAAGATGGTGCATAATGGGATTGAGTATGGGATGATGCAGGCGATTGCAGAAGGGTTCGAAGTGCTTGAGAAGAGTCCGTTCGACTATGACTATGAAGATGTCGCACGTGTGTGGAACCACGGCTCGGTCAT
The DNA here is from genome assembly GCF_018617035.1 of Exiguobacterium sp. s140. GTDB lineage: Bacteria > Bacillota > Bacilli > Exiguobacteriales > Exiguobacteriaceae > Exiguobacterium > Exiguobacterium profundum. The sequence continues at coordinate 337,808 of NZ_JACSJK010000002.1, read as the reverse complement.
TCGCTCGTGGCTCATGGAACTGACGGAGAGTGCCTTCTCGAAAGATGCGAAGCTCGACGACATCCGTGGGGTCATGCATGCGTCCGGTGAAGGCAAGTGGACGGTCGAGACGGCACTCGAGTACGACGTCCCGACGCCCGTCATCGCGCTCTCCCTTATGATGCGTCAACGTTCGCTTCAAGACGATACGTTCTCAGGTAAAGTCGTTGCCGCATTACGAAATGAGTTTGGTGGGCATGCGGTGGAGAAGAAAGAGTAAATCATCAAGGTCTCGACCAACATCGGTCGAGACCTTGATTCATTCCATCGTATTCCCTTCTGCCGGAATGGGATGGTTTTTAAGCATTCTCGCAAAATGAACGAGGTTATATGCCATCGTCTTGCCATGAGACTTCGTGAATTCATTTTCTCGTCCAGCATCGAGGTACGAGTCACCCGGTCCCGCTTCTCCGACCCAATATGTGTCGACGTTCGGTGGCACGGTGAAACCGATGTGGGACAATCCATATAGAATCGAAGCACAGGCGTGTTTCGCCCCATCCTCGTTCCCCGTGACGACGACTCCACCGACCTTGTTGTAGTAAATCGCCTGTCCTGATTTGTTCGTCAGTCCGCTACCGCCATATAGCCGTTCGATCACTTGGGTGGCGACGCTACTCTTCTCCCCGAGCCAGAGTGGTGTCCCAATCACGACAATATTCGCGGCCTTCACTTTCTCAAAAATCTGTGGCCACTCGTCCCCACCCCCTTCATCTTCCGTCACACCGAACTTGACGTTGTAATCAACAATCCGAACAATCTCTGATTCGACGTCGAGCGCATCGAAGTGCGGGATGATGTCACGAATCAATCCTTCCGTATGGGACGTCGTGTCTCCACCTTTTAGCGAACAGTTCAAAAACAAAGCTTTCATCCAATCCCTCCTAAGTAAATGACGTTCCATTAGGTGTTCCCGTTCGCTATCCTTTCTAATACAAAAAGAGACGACCATCGTGTGATGACCGCCTACTTCATAGGATTTATTCACTGTACCCTTTCGGATTATTCGATTGCCAACGCCAAGCGTCCCGACACATCGCTTCAATGTCATGTCGCACTTCCCAGCCAAGAATGGCCTTAGACTTTTGCGGGTCGGCAAATATCGCCGCGACGTCTCCGTCTCGTTTATCCGTGATTTGATAAGGAATCGTCTGTCCGCTCTCCTGTTGGAACGTTTGAAGCAAATCAAGGACGCTGTATCCTTTCCCTGTCCCGAGGTTGAACGCCTCCACCCCTTCATATTTCCCCACATACTCCAACGCCTTCAAATGACCAAGCGCCAAATCTACGACATGGATATAGTCGCGCACGCCTGTCCCGTCATGCGTCGGATAGTCATCCCCGAACACTTGAAGCTCTTTTAGACGCCCGGCCGCGACTTGTGTGATGTATGGCATCAAGTTGTTTGGGACATCGAACGGATCTTCGCCGATCGTCCCGGAGTCGTGCGCGCCAATCGGATTGAAATAGCGAAGAATCGCAATCGACCAAGAAGAATCAGCTGTATAAAGGTCGCGCAATATCTCTTCGATCATCAGTTTCGTTCGTCCATATGGATTGGTCGCACTGAGCGGGAACGATTCATCGACCGGAGATGTGGTTGGGATTCCGTAAACGGTCGCCGATGAACTGAAGACGATACGTTTTATCCCAAATTGATTCATCATCCTTAACAAGACGAGCGTCCCAGCTACGTTGTTGTCATAGTAGTGAAGTGGTTGGCTGACGGATTCGCCGACTGCCTTTAGACCCGCGAAGTGAACGACCGCATGAATCGAGTGCGTGGAGAAGATTTCATCAAGCAATTCCTGATCTCTAATGTCGCCCACGTATAAGGTGACCTTCTTTCCAGTCAGGATCTCGATTCGCTGAATCGCCTCTTGTCGGCTATTGGACAAGTTGTCCAAAATAACGACTTCGTATCCTTCCTCGAGCAATTGAACCGTCGTGTGTGTCCCGATATATCCCGCGCCACCTGTCACAAAAATTGTTTTCATGTGCTTCACCCCATTTTCTAAAAGTTCATCTGCTGCGATTGTTAAGCCGAGCGATCATTGAGCCAGTCCCCGACACGACGGAATGTATCCGTACGCGGAGGTGTTTCGCTTCGGCTAAACGTATGATAATCAATCTCGGATACATATCGAATCAAGCGAATGAGTGAGAACGCGAACGCAATCGTGCAACCAATCGCAAAACTAAGACCGTAACTGTCTGGTCCAAGTGGTAATAACAAGAACGTCAACCCTGCATTCATCGTGATGAAGAGTGCCGATGTATACGCCGCTCCCCGATGGTCTTCAAAATAGAGCAGGACGAGTGTGAGAACGAGCACCATGGCGTTTGAAAAGGCACCAATCGTCGTCATTTGAAAGACGTCCCGAATCTCAGGTGACAGACCTAGTAGCGGGAACAAGACGACCGCGAACAGAATAAAGAGAAGCGACACGAGCCCTTGATTTCGGAACAGTCGTTGCAACTCTTGTCGTAAGACGAGGAGCATGGCCGCTTTCGAACGTTGAATCTGTTGGTACGTCCCACCCTCGTTCACGTATCCATAAAACACGCGATACCGCTCATAAAAACGCGTCTCGACTGACACAACGAATATCGTCATCGTCGGAATAATCGTCAAATAAGAGAGGAAGATAGCTGTGTCATAGATTGGATGATAGCGGAATGTGTCGAGGTGGACACTCCCTCCTTCCGCGAACCAGATGATCCATGTGCCGACCCAGATGCCGATGTTATAGAGAAAACTGGTCCAAAAGAGTGCCGGATAGCGGTCAAAATAGCGATAGAACGAGAACTGACCGACCGTACTCCGGTTTGGGAACGTAAGGAGCATCGATGTGAACAAGCCGAACAACGTGACGACAAGACCGAGTGTCATACTCGCTGTCAACGCGAAGCTCTTCATGTAGGACTCCGTCAAATATTGCATCAAGAACTGGTCCGTGATGAGGACCGCGGCGACTGAGACGATGCCACCGGCCACAAAGCTATAGGCTACCGCCTGATAGAACTTGGCCGCACTGAGGAACAAGAAATGTACCCAAATGAGGTTGACCGTCATGAATAGGACGAATGCCAATGCGTTCAATAAAGCAGGGAGTTCAGAGAACGTAAGGAAGATAGCGAACAACAGCGACGCGATGGCGACCGTCGTCTTCATCATCCCGATGAACGCCGGGAAGATGTCTTCATATCGTTTCTCATAAAAACAATCCGCCAAGTACCTCGTGACGACGAGCTGCTGCACGCCGAGAACGACTTGCGAAAAAATAAAACTGTAAGAGACGATCAAATTGAACGTCGTGCGTTCTTCGAGTGTGGCGATAGATAGATAGCTCGTCAGCCACTGCATGAGGGCAATCGTGACGATGACGATCAGCCATGGTCCTGATGTGACGAGCCCGGCAAATGCATATGCTTTGATTCGTGAAGAGAAGTAGTCTTCTTGAAACAACTGTTGTAACTTAAACCCGATGCCCGCCATATACCGCTCTCCTCTCTTCATATAAGTGTAGATATGCATCGATAAACTGATCGGTGCGATAGTACGTCTCGACTCGCTGTTGCCCGTTTCGTCCGAGTCGGCGCGCATCTTCACGATTTTGATGGAACCAGACGCAACGCTCTGCGATTCGCCGTGGATTGACCGGCGGAACGACAAATCCAGCCGGACCGAACGGTTCATCCGGTCGCCCGTTCACGAGTTCCGCACAGGCCCCGACGTCCGTCACAATCCACGGGACACCAGCGGCCATACCTTCTAGTACAGCAAGCGGTTGTCCCTCGGAGATACTCGTCAACAAACAAACATCGAATTCGGGAAGGTGTTGTCGAATATCGACTTTTCCGACCATTAAGACGGACTGTTCAAGCTCGAGTTGCCGAATGAGCATCTCGCACTCCGCCGCATACTCCTTATCCTCATCAAGTGGTCCCATAATGGTCAGTTCGAACGGGACGAGCATGTCTTGTAACAGTTTCGCCGCATAAATCATGGTTTTAATATCTTTGATCGGAACGACGCGAACGATGGCACCGATTCGTAGTTTGTCCACTCCCAGCACATGCCCGAGAGCAGACAAGCCCGTCACGTCAATCCCGTTCGGAATGATACTTAATTTCTCAACAGGTGCCCCGAGCTGACGTTGCAACTCGCCGTTTCGTTCAAAGAGTGTGATGACGTCATCTGCCTTTCGGTACGCTTCCCGGGAAATGTGGTGGAAGAACTGAATCCAATGGGAGCGAAACTCAGCCGGAATCCAAGATGCCTGCAACAGTTCTTCTTCCCGTTCACGCGAATAGATGCCGTGTTCAGTCAAAAGAAACGGAATGTTTTGTCGTTCTTTCATCGCACTCGCAATCAGGCCCGCATATCCGGTCGAGGCCGCGTGCACGAGGTCGACCTGAGGTAATCCGGCTTGGAGTAAATCAAGGACAGGCGCATACATACTGCGCCACATCCAAAAGTAATCGATGAATGAACCGGCCTGCCCTTCTTCTTGATAGCTCTCCGTGACGAGCTGATAGAAGAGACGACTCGAGAAGAATTGTTCTGGTGTCCCGATTTGATTTTCAAGAATCGGATAGATGGACGAATCGACTTGACCGAATGTCATCCACGTCTTGATTCGCTCCCGTTCCGCTTCCGATAACGCTTCCGGTCGACGTTTCCGTGTCGCCCGTTGAGTGAGGGCGAGCGTGGTGACGCCTGTTACATTCTTCGGTAACGTATAGCGATAATCTGCCTCTGTCTTCGGATTCGGCATGATTGAGATAATCTCAAACTCATGCATCGGCATCTGTTCCATCAGCATGTGAACCCAGCTCGATACGCCACCGCTCACATATGGATAACTCCCTTCGACAACAATTCCTATTTTCATGGGCGACCCTCCAATATCGGGAGACGAACAGACGTGTCTCTCAATTCAACTTGATACAATGTACCATTCTCATCAAATTGCTTGACTTCACCATAATCGAACCTCCCTGTATCGAGACGTTTCCCAGGTTGCACACGAACGAGTAACGTCGACGAGACAGGCAGTTGTTGGGCATTGATATCGATCGCATCATTCGTGTAAGCCACATCGATTTGCGCATCTTGATAAAGCTTGTATTTCCGATACGCATCATACTGACTCAAGCCCTCGAGATGTGGATATTTGGAGTAGAGTGTCTGGAATAGTCCTTCAAACGATTCTTTCATCATCTCCCACCCTCTCCCTTTCGAGCGATAGTCATCTAACACATCATCCGGGTGAATGAAGTGGGAAACGAGTCCGAAGTTGGCGACGGCATCAATGACGACAAATAGATCATCCGGTGTCTCGTTGTATCCGCTCGATACGCGAGGAAAATCATACAAGTTCGGATAGACCGGGTCGGGTCCGAACTCTTGAATGTAACTTCCTTTTGTCGCATCTCCGCTGTAGAGTCCTGCGACAATCAGCCCTTTCGGAAACTTCTCGTTCAACACTTCAAGTCCGGATTGACCGATGATGTTCGATGGTGGCACGTAGCTCTGAATCCGCTCATTCGGCAAGTAATAGTCAAACGCCTCAACGACACGGTCAATGGCGGAACGCATATCTTCCTGACTGTCCCATTTTGTATATCCAAGCTCCGGGTCCATCACTTCATCTCCCATGACGAGTGGCTGGTGGTTGAACCCGTGTAGCCCGACCTCCCCATTCGTTTGAAGTAAGCCGCGTCCGTATTCAAGCATCGGTGCTCGAATTTTTTCAATGAGTTGTTCTGTCGTCTCCTCATTCGTCGCTTTATAACTCCCGATAATGAAACCGGTATAGGTGACGTCATAGTTAGCACCGATTTGCTTCATGTCTTTCCACCAAACCTCCGAGAAGAACTCTTTGATGGACAAATCATATTCTTTCGTGATGACCGGATTTGAATAATTTGGCACCGGTGCAGGGAAGTCGTCGAGGTGAACGACCTTGATGCCAGCTTGCGGCATGACGAACGCCGGGAACAGCATCGAAAGCGTCTGCACCATCAAGCCGCGTGAGTTCTTATCCGTCAACGACGTCGTATTCCAAAACATCACTTCGCCCTTCCCATAAGGAGACTGCCATAATATTGGTTCGTTTTTGGCAGAAATGAGGACGTCCGCCTCTTCTTTCAATTTGACGTCAGCAATGCTGTGGACGAACAACCCTGAGTCTTGAGGCAAGTCGACATACCCAGGGAAAATTTCTTGTTCAAAAATCAACCCGTTGATTCCATCTTTAAAGTCCCCGAAATCACTTACGCCGACCAGGTCCGCCCAGTCTTGATCGATGAATCGTCCGGCAACGTAGAGCCGTCCACCTTTTTCAACGAAGGACCGAATTGCCTCGTACGGCCATGATTTCGTATTTTCCCCGCTGACGACGAGAACGTGTCGTGGAGAAGGCTCAATCGATGCGATGGCCTCTGCTTCGATCGAGGTATAAGACAACTTTGCATAGTCGAGCGCATATTTAAAGTTATTCAAAACAGCTGTCGACAAATCGTCGTCATTCTGATGGATGTAGATTTGAACCGGATCCCCCTCCACCGCTCTCACCTCACCCGCGAGTGTCGTAAAGGATTTCGGCTCATGTGCTTCTTTTGGGATGAGCCGATGACCATAGTCAAGCCGTAAAAACTGGACGACGACAATCATCGCGATGAGTAAAGAGAACAAAGACGCGATATACGTCGTAATCGATTTATTCATATATGGGCACCTTCTAACTGTTGAATGACAAAGCGATAGTCCTCTGGAATGTCTTGCAAACCGAGATGTTGATGCAGGCGGTCGAGGGTCGGACGTAGGGACGTCCAATCGCCGTTCGTCATGTGGTGTTCAATCAACATGACATATCCATCGGGTACATTTGGATGATAAAGGGTGAGCGCCTCAGCCAATCGTTCTCCCGTTTCCAAGTCACCCGAGCGGAACGAGAGGCGGGCTTTCGTGCGTAAGTACGTTTCGTCTGTTTCGTCGTACTCACTCAATTGATCGAGGTGAAATAATATCCGTTGCTGGATGCGCATTTGCATATCATGATCCAAGAGACCGCTATCTAAGAACGAAATTCCGGTTTCAATTACCGGATAAATCGTCTCCGGTCGCTCCGGATTCACTTGTGCGATTCGCTGTTTTAACATCAAATCGTATCGGTCGAACAGTGTGTTTCGGACGGTCGCTGCATAGTGGACCGTTTCCGTATCCTCGTGTTCGAGACCTAAGTGTAAATATTCTTCTGTATTCATGAGCGGTGTCGACATGAGTTGTGTGATCGATTGTTTCCGCTTGTTCCCGTCCATCTGTAAGGCTTCCGTCAATGGGACGAGATCTAAATCTTCTTTCGCCTGTTGCTGCAAGCGTTCTAAGTTGACCGTCTCAAAGTTGATGTACTCATCGTAGTCGAGAAGCGTCTTCGGTGAGGCGAAGCGTCGGGCAATCACATATCCAATCAAACCAAACAGTTCTCCGACAATCGGGATGACGGCACTGACGAGAAATATCGAGAGCCAGACTCCCTTTTCCGTCGCATCGACTTTCGGTCGTACAATCAGTCGATACAAGACGAAAAGGACCGTCGCATGCAGAAGGAAGAAAAGAAGAATCATCCAACCGGTCATAGGCGTTTCCCACCTTTCACATAGAAGACATGCTCAATCCGTTCCTTGAATCGTTCGGCTGATTCAACCGGTGTACCTGGAAGGAGAAAATGAAGGATGCGATCGTCTTCGTCATATCCGATAACGTCAATTTCACGCATCGACTGTCTCAAAATCAATTCCATTTCAATCAATGACAAGTCCACACCCTCTACAGGCAATGTGACCGTACTATACGGTTGACCATATTGCTCATGACGAAGTACTTGTTGGGCCACTTTTTGTTCGAATGCTTCCATACGGAACATGTGCGTCCCGTCGACGAGTTGGTCGCTGACGAGCATCCATTCGAGGGCATCGGCCTTTTCAATGCGCGTTCCCGTCCAATCCAAGACGAGTTTCATCATGTTCATCTCATGACTACGTAAGCGTAAGATATCGATTTCATGGACGACCAAGACTTCCTTCACCGTTCCTTCATAACAAATCGGTGCAACGAGAAGCGGTCCATCTAGCTCATCTGCTAAACGAAGCGTCGGCTTTTTCGATTGGAACATCCGTGCGAAAATTCCCTCCTCCGAATCGATGAAAAGCGTCTGGGGCAAACGTTCTACCTCTCCGGAACGGACATGAAGACGGAGTGTGCGCCGCGATGCATCCACATGATATAAAGCGAGTTGACGAGCACGGAAGACACGCGTGAAAGTTCCAATTAAATGATCACGTACTAAAGCGGTCGCATCTTGATCGAGTTTTAGTCCAATCTCATAAATCTTTGAGAGCGTATAGGTCGAGTCGAGGACTCGTTTGCGCATCTCCCCTTGCGACTCTTGTAGTTGTTGTATCGTCTGTTTCAGTTGTTCGTTCTCATCCATCACTTCTTCTTGACGAATGTGGAGCGACTGGTAACGCTCCCGATAAGAAGTACTGAAGACACCCGCACTAAGCGCGACGAAGAAGTGTAGCAAAATCCAAGCCAGTTCATTCGTATCGTAAAGGAATAAGAGCAAGTCTGAGCCTTCCATCAAAAGGAATGAGAAATGATAGAGACTCGTCAACGCAAAGCTGACGAAGGCACCGAGCAAACCATACCGTAAAGAAAACAGGAGAATATAAAAAATTAATGGGTCAATCGCCCAATCTGACAAAGAAAGACTAAATGTATAGTCCAAAATGCCGATAAGTAAAATAGTCACAATCATTTCAATCCATTTGATGGATGTGCGGTGTTGGGTATAAATCATAGTGTCACTCATTCCTTTACGTGGTATTTTAGTAGTAGGACTTTCAATGGATTGTCGACAAAAATTTCATATCGAGACGGGCAAACTTACTGAAAAGTAAGGGCGCAAAGACATGGGTCGTCGATCTTTTTAGATACCGATCGCCAGTCTGCAATAGCCGCAGCCGCTCTCTGATAACTATCAGGAGGGTTTTTTTATGGGTATTTTCTCAGCCAAACGAATCGTGACCATCTGTTGTGCATTTCTCGTTGGATTGGCGTTTTTGACGCCGCAACAAGCGGTCGCTAAAGCGAGCAATCCGCTCGCAAACGTCGAATCGTACAAAATTTATTACGATATGCCGACAAAGACCAAAATTAAAAAGATGCAACAGTATGACCTTGTCATCATCGAGCCTGTTTATTATACTGCAGCGCAAATCAAAGAGTTACAGAAATATGGGACAAAAGTGTACGGCTACATCAACACGATGGAAGCTGACAATTGGAACGTCGATTTCATCAGTCAGATGAACGAGTCGGACTTCTTCCACCGCAACGGACAACGTGTTCATTATGCGGAATGGGATTCTTATTTAGTCGATATGACGTCAACCCACTATCGTGAGTTGTTGACGCGTGAAGTGGAGAAACAAATCGTCGCCAAAGGATTGGATGGTGCGTTCTTAGATACCGTCGGCAACATCGATAATGAGCACTCGGAACAACCGACCATTTTAAAAGCGCAACGTGACGGGATGAGTCAGTTCATGAAGACGATCAAATCCAATCACCCTTCCCTTTCTCTCATTCAAAACTGGGGATTTGCGACATTGAAGACGTATACGTATCCATATGTGGATGGCGTGATGTGGGAAAGCTTCAACTACACGACCGTAGCAAAAGATCAATGGTCAAAAGACCGCATCCAAGAGTTGCGTGACCTTGATACACGTTACGGGATCAAAGCGTTGACCGTGTCTTCGAAACAACGTCCAAAGAGCGCGGCGTATGCTGAAAAAAATGGCTTCATCCATTTCCATTCAAACGCTTCGTTAGATTATAATAAATTCTGACTTTCATTTTCATGATTGTACAAGTATCTGGTAGTTTCTACAATGGAAATGCTAAAAAAACATCCCACGTGTATGCCTTCTTTATCGGCAGATTCGTGGGATGTTTTGATAGATTCACTTCATTCTAGTGAGATAAATCATAGCCTGTCCGAACACGGCCATCCGGTTCTTGATACACCACATGATCTAATGACAGTTCCGTCGGCGATTGAACGCCTGCCGCAGCCGTCATATTGTACAGCCCTTCCCGGAGCGAGATGATGTAGTTCGTCACCCGAAAACTTTTCTCATCGACAACGAGGGCACGCTGCAGTTTCGGGTCAGTCGTCGCGACACCGACCGGACAGCGGTTCGTGTGGCAAACCTGTGCCTGGATGCACCCGACATTGAACATAAGTCCGCGAGCGATATTGACGAGGTCTGCGCCGAGCGCGAGTGCGATGGCTATCTTATCCGCCGTGATGAGTTTCCCAGAGGCGAACAGTTTGACTCGGTCTCGCAAACCGTGCTCGATGAGAAGGTGATGCACGTAAGGGAGCGCCGCCTTCAGCGGTAAACCTACTGTATCCGCAAGCTCTTGATACGTCGCACCCGTCCCTCCTTCACTCCCGTCGATGGTGATGAAATCAGGTACAATTTGAGATCTCGCCATCTCACGGACGAGCGAGTCGATGTCTTTCAACTTCCCGACCACAAGCTTGATGCCGACCGGCTTTCCACCGATTTCACGTAAGCTCTCGACAAACGCTAACAATTCCGTATGGGTGTGAAATTCAGAGAAGCGGTTCGGGCTGTCAATCGTTTCCCCGACTCGTACCTGACGAATCCGGGCAATCTCCTCGGTCACTTTTGATCCATCGATATGACCTCCGCGTGTCTTCGCTCCCTGCGCGAGTTTCAATTCGAACGCCTTCACTTGCGGGAGTGCGCTTTTTTGTTTGAACGCTTCCACCGAAAACGCCCCGTCTTCATCCCGGACACCGAAGAGCGCCGGTCCAATTTGACAGATGAGATCGACGTCCCCTTTTAAACGATAGTCGGATAGTCCACCCTCCCCAGTATTCATCCACGTGCCACCCGCACGACCGAGCCCAATCGAAAGCGCTGTGATGGCCCTGTCTCCGAGCGACCCGAAACTCATGGCCGACTGACCGACAAGCCCTCGAACGTAGAACGGTTCCCGGCACGTCTGTTCGCCTATGATGACGGTATCTTCTTCTGTTAATAAGTACGGGGAGATGTCTCGTTCGACGAGATGTTCTTTTCGGGTGAACAGATTGTCTTCATCGAGTTCATACACCCATGTCGACACTTTCGTTGAATTGTCGATTCGTAACTCGTTCCGATTTGTCGGGTACAATGCATTTTGAAGATAGAACCCACCCGCGTCAAAATCTCGCTCCGAGCCGAATCCGATGATGCGCGACTTATACTTCCCTGCGATGACGGCCGACTCATAATCATTCCGTGAGAACGGCTTCGCCTCATTGTCATTCAGGAACAAGTATTGCCGAAGTTCGGGTCCCATCTTCTCAAATATATAGCGCAACTTTCCGAGAATCGGGAAGTTCCGGAGGACGGAGTGTTCGCGTTGGTTCCGGTCACGCCTCCACAGATAAAAAATCAAGAGCGGTGGCGTGATCATGATGAGCAACATGAGCATCAGTAAAATGGTTAACATCGATGTGGTGAGTGACGCGGAATTCCCTCCTCTATGGCTCGACGAAAAACACCCTGTTTCCAACAAAACAGGGTGTCATCAGTCGTTCGGGATCGTGACCCCGTCAAATTGTTCATTGCGGCATAGCGTGATTGCTTGCATCGCCAACTTATAGTCTTCTTCCGGCAAGGCAATCAACTCGGTCGGAAGGACCCATTCTTTTGAGTTATACAGATGGATGACGAGTTTGGTGAGCACAAATTCTCGTTTATCGAACGTATTGTCATCGATGATGGTCGAGGTCCGAATCTTCCCTGCTTCTAAATCCATATAAGGAAGCAACCGTTCACGAACATGGGTGTTTCCCGCAATCACATACAGCGCGGCGAAATATTCTCGACCGGTACTCCCCGGATCCGTGAGCCGTTGTGCCAACCGTTTGAACTCGTTGTAGTGGTCGGAAGATAAAAAATCAATATGGTTCATCGGTCCACCTTCTCTCTCTAAGCCTCGCTTTGCTCTCAAGGATTATAATTTCCACCTTTTTGTAGAAACTAACCCTCTTTCGCTCAGATTCGGCGCAGCGAAATCGCCTCACGCATCTGTTGAAGCGACGCCCGGGCTGCCTCGCCTCGGCGCATCATGACGGCTGTGAACAACGCATCAATCAGACTCAATTCAGCAATCCGGGAAGCGAGCGCCTCCGAGCGAAATGCCGTCTCTTGAGATACGGTATAGAGCGACACATCCGCCAGTTTCGAGAGAGGGGACTTCGCATAGTTGGTGATGGCAATCATCGGCACGCCCTTCTCTTTTAAGAGTTTGGCGATATCGAGTGTCTCTTTCGAGGCACCGGAATGCGAGATGACGACGGCGACGTCTGCGGTCGTCAATTGTGAGGCCGACATGAGCTGCATATGCGACTCGAGAATCGCGCTCACTTGAAGCCCGCTCCGGACAAACTTATGATAGGCATCTAACGCGATGACGGCCGACCCGCCGCTTCCGAAAAATTCGATACGGCGCGCCCCAAGAAACAGCTCAATGGTTTTCTCAAGAGAGGCACCCTCTAAAATCTGACGCGTTGACTCAATCGTCTTCCCGTTCGTCGAAAAAATTTTCTCTGCGATTTCGAGTGCCGTATCCGTCTCGATAATATCTTCATGAATATCTTGAAGCGGTGCGACGACATCTGAGGCGAGTGCGATTTTTAGCGCCTGATAGCCTTTGAATCCGACACGCTGACAAAAACGAAACACAGTCGACTCTGCCACATCGAGGTCATCTGCCACCTGATTGATCGTATGATGAATGATTTTTTCTGGTTGCTTCAAAATATAGTCGGCAATACGTTGTTCTTTCTTGCTCAGTGTCGAATAGGCACCACGGATGCGGGCCGTCCCGTTCATCGTTTCCATCAAGCATCACCCTTTCTCTTCTTCATCTAACGATACCGTTTCGAAAAAAATTCCGCAATGTGTGATTCATGCAAATGATTGACCCACCTTACAAAAGTAGGCAAGAAGCGTGATTCCCGAGTGTGCTACTCTAATAAAGCACTTTTTCATTCATTCTTTGTACCATTTGAAATTGAAAGGACTGTTTCTCATCGAACATCACCTGAGTAGCTCATATAACTTCACACTCGTCATTCTTTCCATCGCTGTCGCCATCTTCGCTGCCGGTGTCGCTCTCGATATTAGCAGTCGTTTGAAATATGCGAAGCACGCCTCGCGACTCAGGTGGGTCGTCGCTGGTGCCTTCAGCCTCGGTCTCGGCATTTGGGCCATGCACTTCATCGGTATGCTGGCGTTTCACTTGCACGATGATGTGACGTACCATCTCGGCATCGTACTATTATCCATCGTGCCGGCCGTCGTCGCTTCCGGACTTGCCTTTTGGATGATCAGCCATCCGGAGACACGACCAATCCAGCTCGTCTTCGGTGCCTTCTTGATTAGCGTCGGCATCGTCTCCATGCATTACATCGGGATGGAAGCGATGCAAATGAACGCCATCCTCACATACGACCCCATCATGTGGATTGCATCTGCCATGGTCGCCTTCGTTGCGTCGCTCGTCGGACTATATATTCTCTTTTATATCCCAAACGTCTCGCGATTCCATTGGCGCCGTCTAGCCAGTTCGGTCTTGATTGGGGTTGCCGTTTCTAGTATGCATTATGTCGGGATGGGCGCAGCCCGTTTCACCCCGATGGAAGGTGCGGCCAAACCGGTCAGCGACTATGCCGTCGACAGCACCCTACTCGCCTATGTCATTGCGGCGAGCGTCATGACACTATTCATCTTGATGTACATCTCGCTCCGGACGGCATCACAACTCGAGGCACAGTCGGAAGAACTAGAATTAAAATTCGAATCCATCATCGAGTCAGCCTCTGATGCGATTATCGTTGCCGACCATACTCGTGTCATTCTCCAATGGAATCAAGGGGCGACCGACTTGTTCGGATATACGTATGACGAGATGATCGGGCAATCGATTGTCGCCATCATTCCGGAACGATTCCGAGATGCGCACGAGCGCGGGATGAAGCGTTATGAAGCGACAGGTGAAAAACGCGTCATCGGTCAAACGGTCGAGCTCATCGGATTACGAAAAGACGGTGTCGAAGTGCCAATCGAGATGTCACTCGGAACGTGGAAGACGGACAAGGGCATCTTCTTCAGTAGCATTATCCGTGACATCAGTGAACGGAAACGAATCGAGGCTCAAATCAACGACCTCGTCTATTTGGACCCGCTCACCGGTCTCCCGAACCGTCGTCTATTCAGCGACCGACTCGACGCGCTACTCGGTCAGTCCCAGCAAGAATCGTTCGCCTTATACTATATCGACTTGGACAACTTCAAGGTCATCAACGACCGGTTCGGCCACTCGATCGGCGACCAATTCTTGAAACAAGTGACGACCCGCATCCAATCGACGATTCAAAAGTCGGACACGCTCGCCCGTCTCGGCGGAGATGAGTTTATCATCTTGTCGCCACATACGAAAAGTAACCTCGCGGCCCATCGTGCGCAGGAGCTCATCAACATCCTCCATCCTCCGTTCGAACTCGAGAACGAGGAAGTGTTCACCGGTGCCTCGATTGGGATCAGTCTCCATCCATCCGACGGGGATACGGCAGAGGATTTAATCAAAAACGCTGACATCGCTATGTACCGGGCGAAGGCCGACGGCAAGAACGGCTATCAGTTCTTCACGAACGAACTGAACGAGTCCGTTTCCCGTCGTTCGAACTTGTCGATGGCACTCCGGAAAGGGATTGGACGTGGCGAGTTCACCGTCCACTATCAACCGCAGATCCAGCTAGAGACAGAAATGGTCATTGGTATGGAAGCACTCGTCCGCTGGAATCATCCAGACCTCGGGATGATTTCGCCTGGCGAGTTCATTCCGATTGCCGAAGAGACGGGAAGCATCCATCGCCTCGGCGAGTTCGTCTTGAATGAGGCGTGTCGCCAAAACAAGGCGTGGCAAGATGCGGGCATTCCCCCGTTTCGGGTCGCCGTCAACATCTCGGCCATTCAGTTCGCTCAAAAAGACTTGCCGGAAGTCGTCAGCCGCGCACTCGACTCATCAGGTCTCGACGCGCAGTATTTAGAACTCGAGTTGACCGAGAGCGTCATCCAAAGTGCAGACCGCGCCATCGAGACGATGCATGAGCTCGTCGCCCTCGGCGTCCACCTCTCCATCGACGACTTCGGGACCGGTTATTCATCACTCAGTTACTTGAAGCTGTTCCCGATTGATACGCTGAAGATCGACCAGCACTTCACGAAGAACATCGAAAGTGACGAGAAAGACGCTGCCCTCGTCAAAACGATCATCCGCATGGCGCACGAGCTCGATTTGAACGTCATTGCGGAAGGGGTCGAGACCGAGAATCAAGTCGCTTTTCTGAAAGCCGAATCATGTAACCAGGCACAAGGATATTTCTACAATCGTCCTTTGCCGGCGGAAGAAATCGAAGTCTTCTTCCAACAATATAAGAAAGCATCATCAAGTTAATTCGTTCGACCTCCGTGACGGGGGTCGATTTTTTATTAGGATTTTGACGATCGCTGAGTCACACCGAGCAATGCGCAAAGGTTACCCGACACCTCTCAATGATTGGAAAATTGTTGCCTGAAAATGACGAACTATTTGAGTGATCTTTCGCCCATAGCTTTAAATCGATGAAGACGACACAATAAAAATGACCTCCGATGATTATATCGGAGGTCATTTTACAAACATACGTTCGTTTTATAGTACAACGCAAACAAGCGCCTATATATTCGCTTTTTCTATTTTTAGTCTAGCAAATCCCGCAACATAAGTCTATTCTTTCTCTCCACGACCTCTTACATTAAAGAGAGACTCTTGAAAGGAGCATATCTATGGAATTATACCGTTGGGACCTCAATCTGAAAGTTCGCTTATTCGGCGAAGGCTTATTCAACCTCTTGTTTTGGATGTACTTTCCATTCATCACCGTCTATTTCGCCCGGACGCTCGGTGTCGAGCTAGCCGGACTACTCATGGCCGTGCCACCGTTGTTCCTGCTAGTCGGCAGCTTGATTGGCGGTTCGCTTGCAGATGAGATTGGTCGCCGCCCCGTCATGCTCGCCGGGACGTTCTCACAAGGTTTCCTATTCCTCGTTTTCGCTTTATCAACGAACGCCTATGTCGATTACATCACCTACATCAGCATCGGTTTTATGGGTGCCATCTACAAACCGGCCAGCTCGGCGATGGTCGCCGACCTCGTTCCGACTGAACATTTACGGAATGTATTCGCGACGTTTATGGCTTCGAACAATATCGGTGCTGTTCTCGGTCCGCTTCTTGGTGCGGTCCTCTTTTTCGAGTATCGTCAGGCGCTCCTCCTCGGCTGCGCCCTTGTTCTTTTTGGTTACGGGGGTTTGCTCGCGGTTCTAACCAGTGAGACACGACCGGTCTCGACCGAGAAGACGGTCGCAACGACATTTTTCACCCAAGGGCGGTCGTATGCGACGATTTTGATTGACCCGCTTTTCCGCCTCTATCTGATTGCTGGCGTATTCGCCTTAATCCCAATCATGCAACTAGACGTGTATTTACCTGTCTATTTGATTGAACAAACTCCGGCCACGTTCAACGTCTCGAATACAGTCTTATTCGGCTGGCTCGTTGCATATAACGGCCTCTTGTTCGTCGTCTTCATCATTCCTGTCACACGTGTGTTTCGGGCGTGGGACGAACGGCGTGTTTTACTATTGTCGACTTTCCTAGGAGGTTTCGGGACGTTTCTCGTCGCCTTCTCATCAAATATCTGGTACTTGCTCATCGTCACGACCATGTTCACGTTCGGGGAGCTGATTCGTTCTCCCGTCAGTCAGAGTTTCGTTAGTCACTATGCACCAATCGAGTCACGTGGACAATACCTCGCGACCGATACGCTCCAAAACACAATCGGCAAGTTCCTCGCACCGGTGACGGTATTTGCATCAGGATTTCTCTCCCCTCTCGCTGTGTTCACACTCATCTTGCTGTCGGCACTCATCGGTATGGGGCTGTATGCGAAGCTATTTGACAAGCTGAACCAAATGAAAGTTTCGTCTTAGGGTTACCGCAATCACTTTATTACTAATCAACGCTTGTATCGCATTTCGGGAATTTTATTCACTCTCAAAGATTGATCGTTCGTTCTTGTATCTATATAAGAGTGCCTGTCCGTCGTCCCGCCTACGAATTAAGCCGGGACGCTTTTTTTGCATTACTCGAAAAAAATTCCGTCATTAGACTTGTAAGTCGAATTTATTTTGATATGATAAATCTAGAGACGGAAAAAAATTCTTTTTCAGGGGTGACAATATGGAAATTGGTTTGATTGGTTTAGGTAAGATGGGATACAACTTGGCACTCAACTTGAGCGACCACGGACACACGGTCGTCGGGACGGACGTCGGGAATGTCACTTCGGACGCGTTCTCCATCGTGCCGACGCTCGAAGATGTCGTGAACAAATTGTCGACGCCACGCGTCATCTGGACGATGGTCCCTGCCGGCGACGTCACCGAAGCGGTACTCGCTGAACTATATGAGCGCCTCGAACCCGGCGACATCGTCATCGACGGCGGGAACTCGAACTACAAACTCTCGGTCGCACGCGCCGAACAGTTCGCCGAGAAAGAGATCAAATTCTTCGATTGCGGGACGAGCGGAGGCACGGACGGGGCACGAAACGGTGCCTGTACGATGGTCGGGGGTGACGCGGAGGCGTGGCCAACGATTGAACCAATCTTCAAAGATCTGTCTGTCGAGAACGGCTACTTGTATACAGGTCCTGCCGGAAGCGGTCATTTCTTGAAGATGATCCATAACGGCATCGAGTACGGGATGATGCAGGCGATCGCCGAAGGATTCGATATCTTGGAGAAGAGCCCGTTCGACTATGACTATGAAAAAGTCGCTCGTGTATGGAATCACGGGTCGGTCGTACGTTCTTGGCTCATGGAACTCACAGAGAATGCCTTCAAGAAAGATGCGAAGCTCGATGAGATTCGCGGGGTCATGCATTCATCCGGTGAAGGTAAATGGACGATTGAGACGGCGCTCGACCTTCAAGCCGCGGCACCGGTCATCGCCCTGTCGCTCATGATGCGCTACCGTTCACTCGAAGACGACACGTTCTCAGGAAAAGTCGTCGCCGCGCTCCGCAACGAGTTCGGTGGCCACGCGGTCGTCAAGAAGTAACATCTGTGGAAAAGGTCACGGGGATATGGCCTTTTCCTTTGCTAGGAACTGTAAACGGTTACATATTCGGAATTTAGGGGGAATACTCAATGTCTGGCTCAACACTTATTTTGATCGCCTTAGCCGGGATCTTCTTGCTCTTATTTTTGGTCATTCGCACAAAGCTTCATGCATTCGTTTCGTTGTTACTTGTCAGTTTAATCGTCGGGGTCGCAGCCGGCATGCCACTCGGGGATGTCATCGCCTCCATCCAAAACGGGATGGGCGGAACGCTCGGCTTCGTCGCCGTCGTCGTCGGTCTTGGCGCGATGTTCGGGAAGATGCTTGAAGTATCGGGTGGCGCGGAACGTCTTGCCCAGACACTCGTCAGCAAGTTCGGGGAAGACAAGGCACAATGGGCGCTCGGGATTACCGGATTCATCGTCGCCGTCCCGGTCTTCTTTGATGTCGGTTTTATCATTCTCGTTCCAATCGTATACGGTCTCGCAAAAAAGACGGGACGCTCGCTTCTTTACTATGGGATTCCGCTCCTTGCGGGTCTCGCGGTCACACACAGCTTCATCCCGCCGACACCTGGTCCAATCGCTGTTGCGAACTTGATCGGTGCCGACCTCGGTTGGGTCATCTTGTTCGGTGTCCTCGCTGGGATTCCGGCCATGATTTTAGCCGGTCCGGTTTTTGGGAAGTATATTGCTAAGAAAATTCATGTGACGATTCCGGATTACATGGAATTTGAAGAAATCGATACATCGAAAGAACTACCAAGTTTCAAAATGATCTTGTCGCTCATCTTGATCCCACTTGTGTTGATTTTAGCGAACACGCTCTCAGCGGTTCTCTTGAACGAAGGCAACGCTGTCCGTGATTTCTTGACGTTCCTCGGACATCCATTCGTTGCCTTAACGATTGCGACGCTCCTCACGTTCGTCTTCCTCGGGACACGTCGTGGATATTCACGTGACGAAGTACAAGAGATCGCAACGAAAGCACTCGAGCCAGCCGGAATCATCATCCTCGTCACGGGGGCCGGTGGTGTGTTCAAACAAGTACTCATCGACTCTGGTGTCGGTGACGTGCTCGGCGAAATGATGGCCGGTTCACCACTTCCGGCAATCGTTCTTGCCTTCTTGATCGCAACGGTCGTCCGTGTCGCCCAAGGGTCGGCAACGGTGTCTATGGTCACAGCGGCCGGACTCATCACACCGCTACTCGAAATCCAAAACATCACGGGCGCGGCGCTCGGATTGATTGTCATCGCCATCGCTTCAGGGGCGACCGTCCTCTCACACGTCAACGACTCAGGCTTCTGGCTCGTCAACCGGTACTTCGGTCTCGACGTGAAAGACACGCTCAAATCATGGACGATCATGGAAACGATTATCGGACTCACCGGCTTTGCCGTCGTGTTCTTGATTAGCCTATTTATCATCTAAGTTAGGAAGTGATTGTGTGTTTACGATTGGGGTCGATATCGGGACGACGAGTACGAAAGCCGTCCTGTTCAACGGTCATCAACAACTGGCGGTACATAACGTGTTGTATCCGCTTCTCACGCCCGATACGGAGACGGCCGAGCAAGACCCGGTCGTCATCTATGGGGCCGTGCTCGAAGCTGTCTCGGCGGTCCGCGCCAAAGCGGACGGTCCGATTCGCTTCGCATCGTTCAGTTCGGCGATGCACAGTTTAATCGCGCTCGATGCATCAGGACGTCCGCTCACGAACAGCATCACGTGGGCCGACAGTCGCGCGAATCCATATACGCAAGAAATCAAACGCGATGTTGATGCGAGTGCGCTCCATATGCGCACGGGCACCCCGGTCCATCCGATGGCACCGCTGTCGAAACTGCGCTGGTTGAAAAAAGAACATCCTGACGTCTTTGAACAGACAGCCAAGTTCGTCTCCATCAAAGAGTATGTCTTCTATCGCTTGACGGGTCGCTTCGTCGTTGACTACTCCATCGCCTCGGCGACCGGACTCTTCAATTTAAAGCAACGAGACTGGGACACGGAAGCACTTGATGTCGCCGGTGTGACACCAGAGCGCTTGTCTGAACTCGTGCCGACGACAGAGATTTTACCGGTGACACCTGAGGTGACCGAGACGCTCGGCTGGGACTTCCCGCTCGTCATCGGGGCAAGCGACGGCGTGCTCTCGAACCTCGGGGTCGGCGCCTTCGAACAAGGCGTCGTCGCCGTGACCATCGGGACGAGCGGCGCCATCCGGACGGTCGTCTCGGAACCGGTCGAAGATCCGAAAGGTCGCATCTTCTGTTATGCGCTGACGGACAAGCATTGGGTGATTGGTGGACCGGTCAATAACGGCGGCATCATCCTCCGCTGGCTCCGTGACGAGTTCGCAGCAAGTGAGGTCGAGACGGCGAAACGACTCGGGATCGACGCGTACGATGTGTTGACACGAATCGCCGAGACGGTCAAACCGGGTGCCGACGGACTGTTGTTCCATCCGTATTTGATGGGTGAACGGGCTCCGCTCTGGGATTCAAACGCCCGCGGTTCATTTTTCGGGCTCAGCATTCACCATAAGCGCGAACATTTCATCCGTGCCGTATTGGAAGGAGTCATCTTTAACCTCTATACGGTCATGCTCGCACTCGATGAGTTGACGGGCGCCCCGAACCGCATCCATGCGACGGGGGGGTTTGCCCAGTCGAGTCTCTGGCGTCAAATGATGGCAGACATCTTTGATACACCGGTCGTCGTGCCGGAGAGTCATGAAAGTTCATGTCTCGGGGCTGTCATGCTCGGGGAATACGCTTTCGGGGACATCGAGGAGTTCCAAGAAGTACCGCAAGTGACCCATGAGCATACACCGGACATGGAAGCGACGAATGTGTATCGTGAACTTTTGCCGATCTACATTCGCTTATCGCGCCATTTGTCTGAAGAGTATGAAGCGATTTCAGCGTTTCAGCGGAAGCATGTATGATGTCAAACCGAGTCCTTGAAGGGCTCGGTCTTTTTGATTTATGACAGGATTTTTCGTGATATACACGGAAATTAAGGACGAGGTCAAACAATCATCGTATCGAAGAAGGGATTGATTAAATGGCGATTGCAATCGGATATCTCATCGCAGGTCTAGGTGCATTCGTGGCATATTGGTTCAGTACCGGCGAAGCACGAAACACAAAATTGAAAATATGGGGAATCGCTCTTATGATTCCTATATCACCAGCCTTAGCGTTTTCCATCGGCCTTTCGTACGCAATCAGTGTACAGAACGGATGGGCTGGATTGATCATGTGGTTTATTTTCCCTGTGATTTTCTTGAGTGGTCTGGCGTTGCTATTGATTGGTCTTTTCAAAAAAGAAAAGAAGTTGGTTTGAATGGTAAGACAACCATGATCACGACAACCCGTTGCCTCATCCGCCCATTCGAACGCCAAGACATCGAATCATTCATGATTTACCGGAATGACTTGGATTGGATGAAAGATCAGTCATTCAAAGGACTCAGCTTTGAAGAATACGAGAACGCCCTAATCGGCGCACAATCACTTCAACACGGCATGCAACTCGCCATCATCGACCAAGCGACCGATGAATTGATTGGGGACGTGTATATCCAGCAAGAAGGTATGACGCATTGGATCGGCTACACGATTAGCCCTACGCGCGCTCGGCAAGGCTATGCATTTGAAGTGATGTCGGAATTGATTCGTCACTTGACTTACCAAGGAGCGAAAGAGTTCAAAGCCGGTGTGCTTGGGACGAACGCGGCATCCATCGCGCTATTGAAGAAATTGAACTTCACCTTTTTCGAGACAGAGCTTGACGAACAGATTTATCGTCTCGATGTCTCCAACATATGATAAAGTATGTATCACATGTCGCTTGGTTTTGATTTGAGGGAGTTTTGAATGGAATGATGAAACGCGTTCTTTTGCTCATGTCGATCTTTCTACTGATTGGGTCTTTGTCACAGGCTGCGATTCCGGAGCCGAAGGCCTATAACGACCCGAGTCTCATCTATTTGACGCTCGATGATGGACCGAACTGGAAAACGGGAAAGCTACTCGATGTCTTGAAGAAACATCAAGTGAAGGCAACCTTCTTCATCCTCGGAAAGAACATCGAAGGAAATGAGCATCTGCTTCACCGCATCATTGCGGAAGGTCATTTGATTGCCTTACACGGGATGCGACACGACCGGGATGAATTTTATGAAACACCGTTGACGGCCGTGCTTCAGATGCAGGAAGTACAAGCACTTATCTATGAAGTGACCGGCATTCATACGAACATGGCCCGCACCATTTATGGGAGCGACGCCGGCATGTCACCCGCACACTGGCAGGCGATGACCGATGCCGGTTTTGAGATTTGGGACTGGAACGTCGGTAGTCTCGACCATGTGTATAAGAAAGACAATGCCCGTGTCGAGCAACGTGTATTCGACCGACTCGAAGCGAATCGCGCCGCCAATATTGCTTCGATTATTTTAGCGCACGATCACTCGATGACGCCGAAAGCACTCGATACAATCATTCGTTATGCGAAAGAACGAGATTATGAATTCCGTACGTTAGAGGGTGTCCAACCGGTTCACAACTTTTCTGATGTATGGGAACCGCATTTAAGCGAACGAGCGACCCCATGACTGCAGATCATCTTAATGGTCTGCAGTTTTTATACAATGAGATGAATTATAAAAAATCGAGCCCTTATGTGGACTCGATGCTCATTTGTCGTTCATAGGTCACCATCACAAATTGACCGGAGGCGTGGTGACTCGTCAGTCGAAGCTTCGTTTCTTTCGTGCCTTCTAGGAAAAGAGGGATTCCCCCTCCTAACACGACCGGCGCAATCGCAATCTCATAGCGGTCAATCAAATCATGTTCCATCGCGGCTTTGATGACTTCTCCCCCGCCGATGAGCCAAATATCTTGATCAACTTCTTGCTTTAACCGATTGATGAGTTCTTTGATTGGTTCGTCCGTGAATGTGACATGCTCGGCCTCACGGTCAGCCTGACGTGTCAAAATGTAGTTCGGGATGTCTGGATACGGATACTCTCCTTGTTCTAACTTCAATACTTCCTCATACGTCTTCCGTCCCATGATGACAGCACCAACGGTCTTGAAAAAATCAGCATAGCCGTTGTCCCCATCCCCCTCTACAGCGAACAACCAATCGAGTTGGTCGTTCGACCGGGCAATCTTTCCGTCTAAACTCATCGCAATATATAACACAACATTCGGCATCATGTGTTCCTCCTTGATTCGTGATACATTCAGCTTAACGAACAAACACGACAAAAGATGACGGGAATGGTAGATATGAAAAAACGACACTTGCAACTGATTCGGCTACTCAATCGCGGACGACGTTTCACGGCGGAAGAACTGGCCCAAGAGACAGGCGCCTCCATTAGGACGATTCAACGGGATATGCTCTCGCTCGAAGAACTCGGTTATCCGATTTGGAGTGTTCCTGGAACTGGGGGCGGCTATGAAATGTTGCCGAATCGTTTATTGCCCCCGCTCCATCTCCGCGAACAAGAAGCCGTCGCACTCTATCTCACGCTCAAATGGATGGAACACATTCCTGATGTGCCGTTCGGGGACATACGAAGTACGTTGTCCGATTGGTACGTGAATGAGTTACCACATGACGTAGAGTCGAAAATTCGACGATTGGAGCGAAACATTCTCTGGCTTGGAAACAAACAAATTCCAAAAGCGCCGTTCACAAAGGACATCTATCAGGCGGTCGAGCGCAAAAACAAGATCGAGATGACGTATCGATCGACGAACGGATCACGTACGTTCCCCATCGCACCGGTCGGTATGGCACTCCTTGACTTAAAGTGGTATGTCTTCGGGCTCTCCGAACTCGGATTCCGTCAATATCGGATTGATCGCATCGAAGCGGTCCAAGTGCTCGAGGAATCGTTCGAGTCCGAGGATTTGGTGACCTTGCTTCAGAGAAGTGATGAACGGGGCGGTGTGACCGTTCAACTCGAGCTGACGTCACTCGGTCGTCGTTTACTTGAAGATGTATTACCCGATATCGAAGAGAAGAATGAATGGGACGTACCTAAAGAAGAGCTGCCGTTTTTGTCGAGACAGCTGTTGAAGGCCGGAGCCGAAGTGAAGGTCAAGGCACCGCATGCGTTGCGGGAGATGATGAAGGAGCATGCGGAACGTCTTGTAACATTATACGTATGAAAACTGAAAAGGCTCAACCCATGCGGTTGAGCCCGATTTCAATTTGCTTCATCCATTTCCTTATGAATACGTAGCAATTCGTTTTTGTATAAATCAGAGCGACCTCCAAAAATCGCTTGAATGTTATTTTTCACTTTGACGACTCCAGCTGCTCCGAGTGCTTTTAGTTCATCCTCATTGATTTGAGAAACATCACTTACTTCAACACGAAGTCGTGTGAAGCATGCATCGATATCACGGATGTTCTCTCGTCCCCCAAGTGCCTCTTCAATCGCAAGTGCTGTCGTTTGAATCACTGATTGACCTGACTTTTTATCATTGTAGTCTTTACGCGTAAACAGTTTCGCTTCTTGTCCGCCACGCCCTGGTGTTGCCAAATTCCACTTCTTGATAACGAAAGTAAAGATACTATAGTAAACGATGAAGAAACCAATGCCGACGACGACATTCATCCACCAGCGTGGTGTTCCTGGTAAGACGTTCACTAAAATATAGTCAATCAACCCTGATCCTCCAGCCCAACCGATATGTGTGTCGAGCGCATACATGAGCGCAAAGGAAATCCCCGTCAACACACTATGGATGACATAAAGGATAGGTGCCACGAATAAGAAAGTGAATTCAATCGGTTCTGTGATTCCTGTTAGAAAAGCTGTACCGGCTGCTGCAATCAATAAGCCTCGAACGACAGGACGTTTGTCTGGGTCAGCCTGACGATACATCGCAAGCGCCGCCCCGAGTAAACCGAACATAATGATTGGGAACTTACCAGACATGAAACGTCCCGCCGTCACTTCGACACCTTCCGCGATTTGAGCGAGGAAAATATACTGATCACCGTTCACGACCGCATCACCGACCGTTGCCGTTCCACCGAGAGATGTCCAGAGGAACGGGGCATACCAAATGTGGTGTAATCCTGTCGGAATCAATAATCGTTCCAACATTCCATATAACCCAACATATGCAGGATTGGTCGCATCACTCGCGATGACGTTTGCCATTGAAGTGAGTGTCGATTGGATTGGCGGCCAGATGAGCATCATGACAAATCCAAGTAAAATCGAGAAGAAGACCATTACAATTCCGACAGAACGATCACCTGCAAAGAATCCCAACACTTCTGGTGGATTGAACGTATGGAACTTTTTTATACACCCATACTGCGAGCAACCCGACCGCAATCCCTCCGAGTATACCGGTTTCAAGGGAAGGAATACCGAGTAACATGCCATATTCTCCACTCTCGGCAGCCATTTCTGCCGTGATGCCGAGGGAGATTGAAATTGTCGTATTCATAATGACATATCCGACGAGTGCTGCGAGTGCGGCAATCCCTGATCCTCCTGACAAACCAACTGCGACCCCGATTGCAAAAATGATTGGTAAGTTCGCAAAAATACTAAGACCAATTTGTAACATTCCAGCACTGATCGCTTCTACTGTTCCATTCTGTAAAAACGTCCAGCTTTCGGCTAATGGTCCCGTGAGTGCCGCACCTAGTCCTAGCAAAATTCCGGCAGCCGGTAATAAAGCGACCGGTACCATGAGCGCCTTTCCAAACTTTTGAAAAACTCCAAACTATTGACTCATTCGATTCACTCCTCATCTTGTAAGCGTTATCAATCTGAACAATGAGAAAGGGGATTGCCTCCCCTCTCTAGTTACCGTATTGCTACTGTCTCGCCCGATTTTAATTCCGGCCAGTACGTTCTGTTTTCCTCAATCAAATCATCTAAGATTCGACGAGCTATTGGTGCATCGATGACTGTACGATTTAGTGTCAACGCCTGAAGTGCCTTCTCATAACTGTTTTCGAAGTATGCGTCGACGACAAGTTGCTCGTAAGCAAGCTGTCCTTCAATCATTCCTTTGTAAAAACGAGGAATCTTTCCGACTGCGAATGGTTTCGGTCCACGATTGGTAAGCATCGCAGGCACTTCAACCATCGCATCGTCCGGCAGGTTCGAAATAATCCCTTCATTTTTCACCATGACGATGAAAATATCACCGTTATTATAGGCTAGCGAAGCAGCGACCCGAATCATATAGCAGCCGTGGATATCGACCTCAAGGTGAACATTTTCGAGCGAGTCATCTTGAATAATCTGATCGCACATCGAGAAGACACGTTCTTGACGTCCGTTGATTACTTGCCGTGCCCGTGTGTTCGTGACATCTTCTTTTTCTGCCATGTCAGATGGATATAAATAATATTGAAGGTACGTGTTCGGTAAGTACTCCGGGAAATCCGTCAGCATCTTCTCTACTTGTTTGAACGTCTTGATCCAAGATGGGTCATTCGCAATCTCCGAATCTTCCGGGATGAAACCGTCTTCTAAAATGGCGCGTTTGATATCTTCAGTCAATTCATTTCCTTCTTTATCGAAGATACCTGTGAACCAACCAAAGTGGTTGAGTCCGAAATATTCCGGAACGAGATCCCAAATCTCTTTACCGAGAATCTTCGCATAGCTCACCATGATTGCTGCCGGCATATCGCAAATATTTAATATTTTTTGATCGTCCGGGTAAGCACGTTTGAGCGCCTCGGCGACAATCGCAGCAGGGTTTGTATAGTTTAAGATCCAGCCATTCGGTGAGCCGGTGCGAATGTCAGAGACGAGTTCAATCATATCTCCGATTGAGCGCATCCCGTATGACATTCCGCCCGGTCCACACGTCTCTTGTCCCACCACGCCATGTCGAAGCGGAATCTGCTCATCTTTTTCGCGCATTTCCAAACCACCTGTCCGAATTTGGACGAAGAAGAAATCTTTATCTTTAAAAGCATATTCTTTGTCCGTCGTATATTCGAACGACTCGAGTTCTGGATAATGCTCACGCAAGATGATTTCACTCGCTTTCGCGACACGTTCTTGACGTAATTCATCTGTATCGTAAAACGTGATAGAACGAAGTGGGAAGTGTTCTTTTTCCTTAATCAAACTCATGATCATGCCGATTGTGTACGTACTACCTCCACCGACGACTACGAGACGCTGTGGTGTTTTCATGTGTGCGTTCCCCTTTCAATACATATCTAATTGATTACAATACAAATCTAATACATATTATCTGAACCGTCAACACCTTTTTTAAAACGTTTTATTTTTGTATACTATGAGTAAGGAACGCATACAATCAGGAGGTTATCTACATGAAAGCTAAATCTCCGCTATACCAGCGGATTGCTCAGGAGATGCGCACGTTTATCGAGACCGGCGATTGGGCGCCCGGTGAAGCAATTCCGACAGAAGCACAACTCGTCGAGAAATTTAAAGCGAGTCGAGTCACCGTTCGACAAGCCGTCAAACTACTTCAAGAAGAAGGATTGCTTTGGAAACGACAAGGGAGCGGCACATATGTACAATCCGAAAAGATTGAACATAATATGTACGAATTAAAAAGTTTCACTGAAGACATGAAACGGGAAGGAAAGGACGTCACGAGTAAAGTACTTACTTTCACCGTTCAACCTCCGACTGAAAAAATAAAGGCAATACTCGAGCTTGATGAAGACGCTCTTGTCTACTATATTCGCCGGTTACGCTTTGCGAACGGAGAACCGCTCATCGTCGAAGATACGTATCTTCCACTCCAATTATTTCCCGATTTAACGTATGAGGTAATGACACGGTCGAAGTATGATTACATTGAAAATGTCAAAAACCTGAAGATTGCAGACAGTGTTCAGGAATTTATCCCGGTCTTGCCGACGAAAGAAATTGCTGAAATGCTCGAGGTGAGCGATCGAACACCGATACTCAAAGTCGAACTCTATTCGTTTCTCATGGATGGCAATCGCTTTGAGTTCACCGAAACGTATTTCAAGAGTGAAGAGTATCGCTTTATCATCCGTGCCGGTCGAAGACATGAAACAACAAACACCCAGTGAATTCAACGATTCACTGGGTGTTTGTTAATGCAAACTCATATGTTTCAACATTAGACTAATGCTATTCAAGCTGCCTTAGGGATTCAAATAGACGCTCAGCATTTTTTGGACTGCTCGTCAGGTAAATGGTTTCTAACAAGCTATTATATTCTCGTTCAGAAATGATAACAGCATTCTTCCTGCCTTCTTTCGAGATGAAAATCGTCTCGTCATTTTCACATACTTGATGAAGCAAGTGGTTCAACTTTTTTTCGCTTTCCGGTATGGAACCGTAGACATTCACATCACTCCTCATTTATGTCCATTATATTATGATTTTTTATGAATGACGAAACATCTATGTTTCTACATCCGTATAAAAGACCAATCAATCATCAACAAAGGCGGTATGCACATGCATCACCAGAACAAAAAGTTCATTCACTTATTCAAAGACGGTCAGTTCGATGACATTTATCATCAAATGACCGATTCTTGCAAATCTCATTGTTCCATGGCCATGTTTCATCACGAAGCGTCTTCGTTTCATCATGGAATTCGGCGCTATCGTCTGCTCAATGAGATGATGTTGAACGGGAATCGGTATGCATTGTGGTCGGATTTCCGAAAAGAAAAGTTATTGTCCGTTCAATTCAATCGCGTGAATCAGGTTGAATCCATTCAGATGACGGTCACATCCTCTTCAAAAGAGACCAATCCTTTCACGAAAAACAAATACCACCTTCCATTCAAAGAGCAGTGGTTCGTCGTCTCAGAAGGGACAACCCTCGGAATGTATCATCATGGTCCAACTCGAAAAAAGCGTGATGGCTATGACTTTTTGAAAACACAAGAGCAACAACCTTACAATCGTAGAAAAATCGGGATGGATGGCTCGTATGCGTTTGGAGAACGAGTGATTGCTCCATTACACGGGACAATTCATCAAGTCGTGGATGGGTTGTCAGACGAACTAGATGCTGATCATCCATTCGGTAATCACGTCATCATTCAACATGCGAACGATGAATATTGCCTTCTCGCCCATCTAGAGAATGGTTCCATTGCCGTGAATGTGGGAGATACGGTCAAAACCAAACAGTTGATTGGGCGCTGTGGGCGTTCCGGAATTACACCTGAGCCACGCTTGCATATGCGTGTCATGAATCACCCAGATGTGGACAGCGCGACCGCCCTCCCGATTCGATGGAAAGGTCGATTGCGACCTGTGCGTGGAAAAGTAGTCACCTCTCGTGAGGAAGAGGGATGGTCGTATGGAATTGCAGCCCTCGATTTTTCAGAACTGCTTCTTTACATTGTTCAAGCCATTCCGCGATTATTTTTTCGCTTTTTTGGATAAGAAAACCCCTCAGAAATCTGAGGGGCCCAACATCACATATCCAAATCGGTGAACGCAAGTGGGACGAGCTCCCCAAGCGTCACTTCTTTCACATCGGCGTTGCCGTTTGTGAGAAGTACTTTGAAGTCAGGATCGCCAAACTCGACCATGACCTGACGGCAGATACTACATGGTGGCAAGAAGTCTTCCGTGTCCCCAGACACGGCAACCGCTTCGAAGTCACCTTTTTTGTATCCTTTTGCGACCGCTGTGAAAATGGCTGTGCGCTCTGCACAGTTCGTTGCTCCGAACGAGACGTTCTCGACGTTGACGCCGTCGATGACCGTACCATCCTTCATGAGAAGTGCCGCCCCGACGCGGAACTTCGAATATGGTGAATACGCATTGTCCTTCAATTGGCGTGCGCGCTCGACTAATTGTTGTTGGTTCATCTTAAGTCATTCCTCTCAAATATCGAATGAACTGATGCCAGTCCCCATGCCTCTCATTTTGGGCAGGATTTTTAGCATACACCCACCCCAAAGAGAAGTCAATGACTTTTTACAAACGCTTTCATGAATAAACAAAAAAGAAGGAGCGCTCATCCCTTCTTGACTGTCTATACGCAGTTATACCAATTCAAGCTGTGCGACGGGCGCTTCTTCCGTTTCCGTCTGCACGTGATGGCGACCAATCGGAATCACGGACGGTGAACCGGATACCGGATCACACATGACCGAACAGCGAAGGTTGAACACACGATGGATCAAATCACACGTGATGACGTCCGACGGCTTTCCTTCTGCGATCAACTTCCCTTTATCAAGTGCGAAGATATAGTCCGCATAACGTGCCGACAAATTGATATCGTGAAGCACCATGACAATCGTCGTGCCGTACTTTCGGTTCAAATCCGTCAACAAGTCGAGAATCTCGACCTGGTATGTGATATCGAGATACGTCGTGGGTTCGTCTAAAAAGAGGACGTCTGTCTGTTGAGCAAGTGCCATCGCAATCCAGACACGTTGGCGCTGTCCACCTGACAACTCGTCGATGGGACGGTCCGCGAACTCCGTGATATTCATCATCTCCATCGCCTCGGCGACAGCTTCGTAATCGGCTTTCGTCCAGCCCTTTAAAAAGGATTGATGCGGGTAACGACCACGACCGACGAGATCGGCGACCGTAATCCCTTCTGGTACGACCGGGGACTGTGGCAACATCCCGAGGACACGCGCTAGCTTTTTCGGTGCCATCTTCGAAATCGGCTTATCGTAAAGCGTCACTTGACCGGCACTCGGTTTGATAAGGCGTGCCATCGTCTTCAAAAGCGTCGACTTCCCGCAACCGTTCGCACCGATGATGATGCTAATCTGATTGCTCGGAATTTCAAGGCTGATATCGTTCAAAATCATCTTGTCCTCGTATCCCGAGGTGAGATGTTCCACTTTCATAATGGATGCCATTTAGAAGTCCCCTTTCTGGTTCATCCGAATCAACAAGTATAAGAGATAAGGCGCGCCGATGATGCCGGTGATGACACCGACCGGATAGCGTGCCGTGAAGGCGAATTGTCCGACAAGGTCGGCCGCTAGTACTAAAATGATTCCGACAAGCGCTGCCGGCAAGATTCCCGCGTGGCTCGTTCCGACGAGCCGTTTGGCAATCGGCCCTGCCAAGAAGGCAATAAACGCAATCGGTCCCGTTGTCGCTGTTGCAAGGGCGAGCATGAATACTGCCGCCACAATGAGCAGAAGTCTGGTCTGGTTCGTGTTGATTCCAAGACCTGTCGCCGCCATTTCTCCGAGCTCGAGCATTTCAAGCTGACGAGTGAGTAACAGTACAATCGGTAAACAGATAAGTACCGTGATGATTAAAGGTGGCAACTCTTCAAGTTTCGCCCCATTTAAACTTCCTGTCAACCACCGCATCGCCATCGCGACATCGTTTTGTCGGCTGATGAGCAGTAAATAGTTGATGACGGCTGTTAACATCGCTTGAATCCCAATTCCAACTAACACCAAACGACCGATGGAGAAAGCCGCCCCTTTGGATAGGAAATAGATGACCAGCACGGTGACGAGCCCTCCGATAATCGAAGCGATCGAGATTATCGCTTCACTCGATTGTAGGACGACGATACAGAAGACAGCCGCCGCACTGGACCCCGTTGTGATCCCGATGACATTTGGATTGGCAAGCGGATTTCGAAGCATCGTTTGGAAAATCGTTCCCGCAGCACCAAATGCTGCACCGGCAAAGACACCAGCGAGCATACGTGGTAGACGCAATACTTCAATGGCGAACGTCGCCCCTTTTACGTCTTCCCCGAGCAAGACGCGGATGACATCCTGAACCGGATAAATCGTATTGCCCAACATGAGCATCAACCCGCTCAATGCTACCGCTATGATGGTCAAAAGAATCGTCATCCCGACATAACGACGGCGTCGCTTCATGCGACCTTGTCTGATTTGTTCAATCGCTGGTTGCATCATAGTCCTCTTACTTTCACTTTCATTGTCAATAGAATCAAGATCGGTGCCCCGATGAACGCCGTCACAATCCCGACCTCAAGTTCACCTGGACTTCCGAGCAAACGTCCGATGACATCCGAGAAGGTCAAGATGATGGCACCTGCTAAGGCAGACATCGGCATGAGGTAGCGTTGGTCAGGACCGAGCACGAGTCGAATCAAATGTGGGGCGAGAAGTCCGATAAACCCAATCGGTCCAGCGAGTGCAGTCGCAGCCCCACACAGAATCACGCCTGCGAACGAGGCGGTCAACTTCAATGTCCCCGTCCGAACACCTAGACTCTTCGCCATCTCCTCCCCGAGCGCAAGTGCGTTCAAGGAAGGCGCGGTCACGACCGCAATCACGAGACCGATTAAAAGAAACGGTAAAAAGGTATAAATCGAATCCAGATTTCCTGCACCGACACTCCCGACTTGCCAAAAACGGAACTGATCCATGACGTTCGAGCGTGGAATCATGAGCGCCATGACGAGCGACGATAGTGCTGCACTTGTCGCCGCTCCCGCTAAGACGAGTTTGAGCGGGGTCGCCCCTCCTCTTCCAAGCGAACCGATACCGAAAACGAAAATGGCCGTCAATAGCGCCCCGACGAGCGCGAACCAGATGAACGCACTGGCTGTCGAAATATTGAAGAACGCGATCCCGATGACGACGGCGAGCGCTGCTCCCGTGTTGACCCCAAGGATGCTCGGATCGGCAATCGGGTTACGCGTCACCGACTGCATGAGCGCCCCCGCCACACCAAGTGCTGCGCCACACATGAAACTAAAGATTGTCCGAATGACCCGCTCCCGGACAATGTCTGCCTCATACGACTGAACAGCCGGACGGAATAAACCGTCCAGCAGTTCATTCCACCCGACTGTTCGTGAGCCGAAGGCAAGGGATGCCAAGATGCACAGCACCGTCAGTACAAGCGTTCCAATCAAGAGAAGCGGAAAGTGCTTTGGTGTGTGCATCTGTTTGATTTGTGTTTGCATCATTTCACTTTCGCAAGGGCATCCGATACGCGTGAAACGTACTCATCAATCGTATATTCAATCGAGAGTGGCGTCGGTGTTCCTGCCGCTGCGAGTGGCGTATTGTCTTCAATCAATACGACCGATCCGCGTTCAATGGCTGGTACTTTACTGTAGAGCGGGTCTGCTTGAAGCGCCTTTAACGTGTCTTCATTTCCGTATGTGACGAAGATGTCGACATCGTTCAAAATGTCGGCGTTCTCTTTGCTGAGCTCGAGATAGAAGCTATTTGCTTTTTCAGCTTCGTCGACAATGTTTTGTGGGTACTCCATGCCGAGTTCTTCGATGAAGGCACCACGAGGATCACCTGTTGTATAGATATAGAATTTTGAAAGATCTTCTGCGCTCATCGAGACGAAAGCGGCTTTCTTTCCAGCAATCTCAGGAACGGCTGTCGCTTTGTCAGTAATCAACTGCTCCGTGTCTTTGATTAACTGTTCGCCTTCTTCACCAAGTCCCATTGCGAGTGAGTCATAACGAACCATGTCTTGCCATGAGGTGACCCAAGGTGTTTCTTGATATGCCACGACCGGTGCGATTTGGCTAAGCGTGTCATAGTCTTCTTGCGTGATGCCTGAGTAGGCGGCCAAGATGACATCGGGATTTGAATCTGCGATTGCTTCAAAGTCTAATCCGTCCGTATCTTGATAGATGTTCGGGTTCTCTTCGCCAAGCGCTGTCAACTTCTCTGCTGTCCATGGAAGCATCCCGCTATCATCTTGTACACCGTAGTTCGCAGCTGAGAATCCGACCGGTACGACATCGAGTGCAAGTGCGACGTCATGGTTTCCCCACGAAATCGTTGCGACACGCTCTGGTTTTTCTTCGATGACAGTCTCACCGAACGCATGCTCGATCGTGATGGGGTAACCTTCTGCTGATTCTTCCGTCCCTTCGTTCGTGGAAGCGTTCTCAGCTTCTTCCGAACCACAGCCGGCTAAGATGAGTGCAAACGCTGAAGCAAAAATAAACATATGTAACCACTTCTTCATTGTCTTGTTCACGTGTTTCTTCTCCTTTTTCAACTTCTCTATTTTCTCGATACTGATAATCATTATCAGTTATGAGTATAGACTTGCTATTCCTTCGTGTCAACTGCTATTCGATATAGAAAAATGAAAAAACCTGTCGTTTTAGGACAGGTTTATTAGGACTTTCGATGTTGTCGCATGACGTCCGCGATCGGTTCATCTTGTTTTTCAAGCTCCGATACGATCCGTTCATGGTCCACGTCGTTTCGGTTTTGGCTTAACTTGAACGTCGCCTGCATATCGGTGATGTCGATCCGAAACCCGACGACGCCGTTCATTTGTCGCTTCACCGGTTCGGATAATGCATCCCAACGCACCGCATGCTCGCGTTCCCCTTCATGCTCTTGGAGCAATCCTGAAAGTTCCTCCACTAATTCTTTCTCATTGAGAATCGTCGCACGTCCGTACACGTGTACGGCTTGATAGTTCCATGTCGAAACGTCCTCATGGCCGTACCAGGACGCCGACACGTAAGCGTTTGGTCCTTGAAAGATGACGAGAACGGTTTGATTTTCAATCGTTCGCCACTGCGGATTCGCTTTCGCAATATGCGTCGTCAGTTGACCATTCGCCTCATCGAATCGTAACGGGACATGTGTCGCAATCGGTTTGTCCCCATCATGTGTCACGATCGTACCGAACGGATGGGCATGGAGAAACGCGTAAATCTCAGCTCGCTCTGTGACGGAATATTGAGTTGGAATATACATGTCGAACCCCCTTTCTCCTATTATATTCTGAACAAGACGGGTATAACGACATAGAAGGAGGGATGTTATTTATGAAACCAACGATTAAAGCCATCGTCTTTGACGTATACGGCACCTTATTCGACGTCCATTCGGTGAAGGATGCCTGTGAACAAGAGTTCCCTGAAAAGGGAGCAGCCATCAGTCAAGTGTGGCGGACGAAACAACTTGAGTATTTCTTTTGGCGGCACATGATGGGACGCTATGAAGATTTCGATACAGTGACCCAGGACGCACTCTGTTACGCATTAGCCGTGCATGACGCACCATTCACAAAGGAAATCGAACAACGTCTGACTGCATCGTATGCGCACCTCACCCCGTATAAGGAGATCGAATCGGTCCTAAAAGAGATGAATGACGTGAAGACCGTCATTCTCTCAAACGGGACGGACGAGATGCTTAAGGCACTGCTTCACAACGCCGGTCTTAGCGATTACTTCGATGAGGTTGTCAGCGTCGACGGCATCAAACAACCGAAACCGACGCCTGCCGCCTATATGCACTGGTTCAAGACGTCTGGTCTTCGTCGTGACGAGGTGCTCTTTTTATCGTCGAACGGTTGGGACATCGCCGGGGCGAAAAACTTTGGCTTTCATGCGGCCTGGATCAATCGGAATGACTTACCATTTGAAGCATTTGATATAGAACCAGATGCCATCTATCCGAACTTAAACAACTTGTCAGAATGGCTTTAGTCCGTGAACGACTTCATGAAAATGAGGTCGTTTTGTGCATCTTCCCCCATGAAAAAGGTGTGCACCCCCGTCTGTTCGAACCCGTTTCGTCGATAGAATCGAATCGCTCTCTCATTACGTTCCCATACGCCGAGCCACATCTTTCGTTTGTGTAGTTCCTTCGTCAATTCGGTTGCTTGAGTAAATAACGCTTTCCCCACCCCTTGACCTTGAAACGCTTCTAATACGTAGATTCGTTCAATTTCAATCGCATCTTCGCCCATCGGTTCAGATTGAGCATCGCGTACGTTCACTTTCAAATAGCCTGCCAACTCACCTTTTACATGTGCAAAATAAAAATAAGAATCGGGATGTGCCAACTCATGCTGCAACTGCTCAGGCGCATACGCTTTTTCTAAGTAAGCGTTCAAATGTTCTTCTGTGTTGTGACGTCCGAACGTCTCCGTAAACGTCTGGATGCTAATGTGACGTAAGACTTCTACGTCTGTCACTTTTGAGATTTCAATCATGTTCTCGCTCCTCTCAGTATTCTCGATACTTGCCTTTCTTCACTTCGATCCAATCTGTTTCAACATTACGTCGTACTTTTTTCAAAAGGCGTAACAACTCCTCACTTTCTTGCTCGTCGAGTCCTGATAACGCGACCGATGTAGAATATTCATGTTCCCGAATGATGAGCGGGTACAATGTCTCGCCCTTCTGCGTCACGTATAACCGTTTGATTTTCTGGTTCTCTAAATCTGACCGTCTCTCAATCCATCCCTCTTGCTCCAGTTTCTTGATGGCACGTGCGGCGGTCGTCCTGTCTACCTTAATCAACTCTGCCAGCCGCTCTTGAATGATACCTGGGTGTTCAAAAATCCTAACGACGTACAAGTACTTCCCTTTTTCTAAACCGAGTGCCTTAAATTCAATGTTGCTGATTGAATCGAGGGCACGCGCAATCATCCCGATCTCTCGTAAATGGTCATGCATCATTAGACACCTCTACTTTTTTGTTGCAAACGCAACAAAACACTTTATATAAGCGTATCGTAATTTGTGAGAGAATGGAAGTAAGAATTTTCGCTAAGAAGGAGATGAATGAAAGATGGGTCACCGAATCTATACGACGAGTTTCGCGAGCGTTTATCCACTCTACGTCGCCAAAGCCGAACGCAAAGGACGGACGAAGGAAGAAGTCGACACCATCATCGAATGGTTGACCGGTTACGATGAGACCGGACTCGAACGTCAGATAGCCAATCAAGTCGATTTTGATACATTTTTCGCTTCAGCACCTCGTCTCAACGAAGACCGCGCCCTCATCAAAGGCGTCGTCTGCGGGGTTCGTGTCGAGAACGTCGAAGAACCGCTCATGCGTGAGATCCGTTATTTGGACAAACTCATCGATGAATTGGCAAAAGGAAAGAAAATGGAGAAGATCTTACGAGGAGGCGAATCATGATGGATGTGACAGCACTCGTCGACGAGGCACGGCTCGATTCATTTATTCATCTGCTCGAGGTCATCGATGATCATTTACCTGGCGGATTTGAAAAAACGACGGACGGACATGGTGTCCATTACGTCGTTCCACTCGATCGATATCCGTCCGGGTATCATGTCACACCGGGGACGCCACTACCGTTTATCAGTGTAATCGCGCAAAAGCGCCATGTCGGACTGTATCACATGGGCATTTACGCCGACCCTGAATTACTCGCTTGGTTCGAACGGGAGTATGCGAGTCGTGTCCCGACGAAACTTGATATGGGGAAAAGCTGTATCCGTTTCAATAACGTGCAGCGAATCCCGTTTGACTTGGTCGGAGAACTCGTCGAGAAGATGACTGTCGAGGAATGGATTCAGCACTACGAAGGACAACGAAATAATAAAAGAGGCTGGGACATAACCCAGTAAATTTATAAGAAAGAGGCCCCATGAGCGACTTGTTCGCTCACGGGACCTCTTGTCATTTTTATGGGTTCGTGCATTTCGGACTAAACAGGAAAGAAG